>URAC01000033.1 GCA_900545735.1 uncultured Bacillota bacterium
ACGAGCCTTATCGTCGGCAGCGTCAGATGTGTATAAGAGACAGACATATAAATTTGATGCAAAAGTTCTAAAAATTTTAATTCCATAGTGATTTATTTTTTTATGCTTTGCAAAATACGGGAGAAAAATTTTATGGCAATGTTAAAACTGACCAATGTATGCAAAAAATATAAAAATTCAGAGATATATTCTGTTAAAGATTTAACTTTTGAAGTCAAAGAAGGAGAAATCTTCGGATTTTTAGGCAAAAATGGTGCTGGAAAATCAACAACTATCAAATCAATTACAGGCATCATTCCTTTTGATAGTGGAACGATTGAAATTTGTGGACACGATATCAAAAAAGAACCTATTGAATGTAAACTCAACATAGGTTATGTTCCTGATAACCACGCAGTTTATGAAAATCTAACTGGCAAAGAATATGTCAACTATATTGCTAGCCTATATAAAGTTAGCAAGGAAGATACTGAAAAAAATCTTGAAAAATTTGTTAAGTTATTCAATATGCGCCACGCTATCGATAATCAAATCAGGTCCTATTCGCACGGAATGAAACAAAAAATTTGTATTATTGCAGCGTTAATACACAATCCAAAACTTTGGGTGCTAGACGAACCTTTAATGGGATTGGACCCTCAATCTGCTTATGATATTAAATGCTATATGAAAGAACACAAGCGTCTTGGAAACACAGTGTTCTTCTCATCACACAATATTGATATGGTTGAAAAACTTTGTGATAGAGTTGCAATTATCAATAAAGGTCACCTTGTTGAAATCATAGATGTTGAAGATTTTATGGCAAATTCTAAAGTTTCGCTTGAAGAATACTTCTTGGAATTAACTAAAGATGAAATATCCATCAACGACCAACTTGCTGAAGCAAATAAAAGCAAGAAAAAGAAAAAATTCTCTTTCCCTTGGTTTAAGAAGAAAAAACAAGAAGAAAAAGACGTTCTTGAAGAAATATTAGAAAAGACAAAACAAAACTCAGAAAATGCTGCAACAGAAGCTGAAGAAAATGTCCCTTCCGACAAAGAGAGTGTCGAAACTAAGAAAGAAGATAATGATGCACAAAAAGAAGGCACTTCCCCTAAAAAAAGAAAAAGAACTCCTAAAAAAGAAGAGGTAAAATAAATTGAAGCAACTATTAGCATTGATAAAACTTGAGTTTGCATTAAAATTCCCAAAATTTGACAAAAGCAAAAAGCTTTATGTCAAGATTTTTGATGCTATAGCGATTTTAATTGGAGTTGGCATAGTTGCCGCTCTTGTTATGTTTATGTTTAAAAATATCATTGATATTTGTTTGCGTTCAAACTTAGGCAACGAATTTTTGATATTTTTCATTTTGATTGTCCAACTAATTCAATTATTTGTTGGGCTTGGGCTTCTTACTAAAACATTATTTTTTAATTCAGATTCCGCTTCACTTTTAAAATTGCCTGTAAGCGGCGAAAAAATATTTGTTGCAAAATCACTGTTTGCATTTATCTATATGTGCATATTTTCTGTGTTGATAATGCTTCCAGTTTTGATAATGTATGGCATTTTAGCAACTGGATATGGAATGTTGGCAAATGTTGCCCTTTTCTACTGCATGATTCCTTTTGTGTGCATATTTACTGCAATTTTGCCATTTATTTTAGCAACAATTTTTGCGCTTCCAACTATGTATATAATTTCATTTTTAAAGAGCAAATTCATTTTAATGCTTATAACTTATGTGGCTATAGTTGCAATCGGGTTCGTTACATATATGCAAGTGTTAGACATAATCTTGAAACTGTTAAGTCAAAATGAAGCAGGCGCAGTGCTGACCCCAGATGTAGTTGCCAGCGTAAAAAATATAACTTATTATTTCTATCCTGAAGTCGCTTTAAAAAACATCTTGATTGGCAACAACTTTTTAAAAAGTTTGTTGGTAACATTGTTAGTGGGTGCAGTTTGCATTTTTGGGCTAGTTTTAATTGCCAAAAAGATTTATGTTAAGGTGCTCTTAAACAATGTTGAAAGCGAAAACACATTCCTTAGAAAGGATATTAAAATTAAAAAAATGAGCGTAACAAGCGCACTATTTAAAAGAGAATTTATAAACATATTCCGCTCTGTTAACTATTCGTTTCAATATTTAGCAGTCGTCTTAACAACCCCACTTATGGTCTATTTCTCAAACACTATTTGCGGAAATATCGGAATTGAAAAATTGGGGGCTGGATTGCTCCCTGGCATTAGCATTTTGGTTTTAATTATGTTCTTGTCTATGGCTGTTTCCTTTTCCGCTTCAAGTTTGACAAGAGAGGGAGATAAATTCTTCCACACAAAAATTATTCCTGTATCTTATAAAAGGCAAATTTCTGTCAAATTGTCCTTATATATGATTGTTACTGTCCCATCAATTTTAATTAGTTGTTTAGCGTTATTCTTCTTTGGAACTCTATCCATTGCACAAGTTTTACTCTACACGCTTGCAATTTCGCTTATTATGCTCGGCAATGCTTGTTTTGGCATTGAAAGAGATTTGAAAAATCCAAAATTCAAATATCTTGGAAACGAAGAGATGACCAACGCTAATAGGAATGTTATTTCAAGTGTTGGCATTGGCTTGATTATTTCATTATTGCTTGGCGTAGCAGCTATTATCGTGTCTTATATTTTCAACCTCAATTTTATATATTACATTCTATTTGGCTTTGCCGTTCCTTATGCCCTTATTGAATTTATTACACTATTCGCCAAATTAGAGAAAAAATATCACAATATTGAAGCATAATAATAGGAGTACAAAATGAAAAAATTATTGATATTCTTAATGGTCTTAATCCCCTTGGTGGTAATATTCATCGTAAATGTTACGGTGGATATTGTTGGTGGTGTTGTTTCAATTTCTGTTGACAACATCACTTTGGATTATGAAAATTATGTAGCGAACATCAATGAGCCATTAAAATTAAATGCCAAAATTCAACCTGAAGGTGCTTCAGATAAAACTATTATTTGGAGTTCTTCAGATGAAACTATCGCAACAGTTGATGAAGAAGGCAATGTTATTTTTCACGCTTTTGGTGCTGTTGATATTATCGCAACAAGCGGCGACGGACTTAAAAAGGCATCTTGCCGTGTTAACATAACAGATACACGCGTTCACGATATTGAAATTTTTGCTGAAAAAACAACATTAAAACTTGGCGAAACAAGTTTGATTTGGGCAAACGTAATTCCAAGCGCGGCAGAAAATCAAAATTATATTTTGCGCTCTTCAAATGAAAATGTATTGAGCATCAATGCTAGTGGCGTTGCAACAGCCAAAAATGTTGGAACTGCAGTAGTTACAGCAACTTCCATCGATGGAAATTATGAAGCAAGCATCACAATTAATGTTAAAATTCCTGTTGCTTCTGTAAACATCATTCCAGAAGAAGAACAAATTACAATAGGTTCTTCATCAATTTTGTTAAGTTATGAAATCCAACCTTTAAATGCAACAAATAGGCAAGTTATCTTCACTTCTTCCGACCCTTCAACCGCTACAGTTGATTTGAATGGAAGAATAAACTTTATCAAAACAGGTTCAGTTGTTGTTAGCGTTTCCACTGTTGATGGAAATTTCACAGATACAATCAAAGTTTCTTACACTGGCGGCTACCCTGTTTCTTTAGAATTGGAAGATAGCGAACTTTCTTTTGATATTTCAGATGGCGTTAAGAATAAGCAAATCAACTATTCATTAAGCCCAAGCGATACACATATTAAAAACATATATTTTTCAAGCAACAACACAAATGTTGCAACTGTAAATCAAACAGGCTTAATTCAAATTATAGGCGGCGGAACAGCAACAATAACTGTTAAAATTCAAACTGGTGAAGACAGCTTTGTCTTTGACAGTATTTTAATCAATTCTAAAAGAGATATAACAAATATTGATTTTGACTCAACAAAATTAATCACTGCAAATGATAAAATCACTTTAAATCCAATTATCACCCCTAGCGATGCAACAAATTTTGATAATTTGGCTTATCAAATTGTTGATGGCGCTAACGCAACAATATCTGAAAGCGGAGAATTAACATTCACCGCTGTAGGAACTGTTAAAGTTAAAGTGTATTTAAAAGATAATGATTCCATTTTTGCTTTTATTGATGTTACATACACAGATGGCTATCCATACTCAGTGGACAAAGTTGAAAGTGAAATAAACATCAATGCAGGAGAAAATGGCGCATTAAACTTTATCTTAAATCCAACTGGTGTTTCTAAAAAACAATATTCATTTTCTATAATAGAATCCTATCCAATAAATAGTGGTGATACAGTAATTACTCTAGACGAAATAAGCGGAAGATTTACTGCAATTTCAGGCGGAACAGCAATAGTAAGATTGTTTGTAAAGACAAGTGAAACAAGCGAAATTTCAACTGATTATGTTATTAAGGTAAATAAAGAAGCTGAAGATATTGAATTTGATATCAACGAAGAGCAATTTGAAAATTGTTATGTTACAGGACAAAACGAAATAGAATTCAGCGCATACGCTTTGCCTCTTGATGCAACAGACAATGAAATTGTTTATTCCATTTCAAATCAAACTATAGCAAAAATTGTTGGCAATAAAATCCACTTCAATGAAGCAGGCAAAATCACTTTAACTGCCACATTAAAAAGCAATCCATCAATTTCAAAAAGCGTAACAATTTGGTATACAGGCGGATACGCAATAAGCGCGCAAATTTCAGGCTTGCCTGAAAGAATAATTGCTGGAAATTCAACCTTTGACATTTCTTTAACAAATATTATTCCTGCTAACGCTTCAAACAAAAGTTTTTCAGTTGAATTATCCAATCAACAATCAATCTATTCTAATATGCTTACTATAGCATATAATTCAGATTCAACTTTAGCAACCATAACTCCAGTAAATGCTGGAACACTCACCTTCTCAATCATTCTTGCAGGTTCAACATCTTCAATTTATTCTAAATCTATAGAAGTTTTAAGAAAAGTTGAAAGCATTGAATTTGTAACATACGCTGGTGAAACACCAAACACGCAAATAGACTTGTTATGCAATGTTTTGCCTATTGATGCAACGATAACCGATGTTACATTCAGTTTAGATGAAATTTATTCTTCTATCGCATATATTTCTGACAATAAATTGATTTTCAATGAAAGTTCAAACGATAAGGAAACAGTTATAGTTAAAGCCACTTTGACTGATTTTGATGGAACAGTCAAAACTGCAGAAATTTCCATTACAACAACATTTGGCAAAATTGTTGCTCCTGAAGGCGATGAAATAAATCTCGCTCCTTCAAACAAGGTTGAATATAATTATTCAAGCGAATTAATTGCAGGCTATGAAATTGCTTATTCAATTTTAAGTGGAGAAAATTTTGTTGATATAACATTAAATGGGGCTAAATTAAATATCACCGCGTTAGAAGTTGGCAAAACACAAATTGAAGTTCAATTAATCAACTCCACAACTAAAGAATTGTTTAAAATTTTAGCAAACTTAAAAATTACAATAGCAGAAAAAATTACAGATATTTCAATCACTAGCGAAGATTTAGAATTTTATAACAACAAGTATTTCACTGCTATAAATTCTATAATTTTAGGCATAAATTTAACACCTTCAACAAGCACTCTTGACAATGTTCTTTTCAAAATTTCAGATGAAAGCATTGCAACTTTTGACTTGTCAACAAGAACATTAGAATTTAAGAAGGCAGGCATTGTTGATTTAACAATTTCAACTTCTGATTATCAACTTTCTAAGAAATTTACAATTCAATATACAGACGAAACATCTATATATTCAAAAATCAATTTAAACGATACTGAAAACAATATTTCTTTAAATTCAAGCAAAGAAATTAAATTGTTGGCTTATATTCCAAGCAATTTTGATTTATCAATTATTGAAGTCAAAGAAATTTTGCAATCTGGCAACAATGAATTATTAGAAATTGAAATCAAAGATGGAAAATATTTCTTAAAGGCATTAAACAGCGGAAAAACTAACATACAAATCAAACTTTCAGATGGAACTGTTAAAGTCTTCCCTATTTTCGTTACATCAAGCATTGAAGATATAACATTCTCACAATCCGAAATTATAACAGCAGAAAAAGTTTATACTTTAAACCCTATTTTAACCCCTGCAAATCCAACAAATAAAACTTTAATTTACTCCAGCAGTGATGAAGACATAGCAAAAGTTTCTACAAGCGGCGTTGTAACTTTCTATAAAAAAGGAAGCGTTGTTATAACAGTCGCTAGCGAAGCAAATCCAGAAATTTTCGCAACCATAGAAATTACAAGCACTTTTGGAGATATTTCAGACTTTACACTTAACTTTACAAAATTGAGTTTAGTTGTTGGAGAAATGAGAATTTTATCAGCTAACTCTATCTATCCATCTGACGCGACAAGGCCAACATTTAGATATGAAATCATTTATTCACGTTTGAATAATGGCTATACTGGCTATGACGTAATAACACTCAACAACGGCACAATTACTGCTGAATATGGCGGACTTGCAGTTGTTAAAGTTTATGTAACACTTGCAGATGGTTCAGAAATAGCAAAGACTTGCGAAATTGAAGTTATTAGAGAAATTAATTCAGTTGACATTAAACTTGATAGCGAATTGGATATTTATCAAAATTATTATGTAACAAGTCGAGAAGAAATTGAATTTTCTCTAATCACCTCACCTTTTGACGCAACAATTTCAAATTCTTCAATAACAATAGATGATGAAAATGTCGCTGAAATAATTGGAAATAAAATTTCCTTCAAAAATGAAGGATTGGTAAAAATAACAGTAGTAATAAATGGAATAACAAAACCTTTATCAATCAGGCACACAAAGACTGCAATTTCATTTGAACTTGAAAATATAACTGGCACAGTATCTGGCAACATAAGAACTATAAATATTGATGCAGATTCAACACTAGTACTTAATCCAATCAATGTAATTCCATCAGATTTAATGGATAAAGAAATTAATTTGAGTTTATTGTTGAATTCGCCTAACTGCATCGGAGATATGGTTTGCGAAGCAATAGATAACACAATTTACGCAAGAAAAGGCGGAAAAGCAAGGTTCAAAATTACAGTTGCCGGCAAAGAAAGCAATGAAATTTTAGAAATTATTGTTATTAAAAAAGCAACAAGCATTGATGTTCCAACAAAGATTGAAACTTCAAAGGAAACATTCCCAATTAATGCGGAAATTTCCCCAGCCGATGCCACTAACCCAATTTTAAAATATACAATTTTAACAAATCCACAAATAGCAACAATCAATGAACAAGGCATCATATCTTTTTCAGAAGAAGGCGAAATCACTTTAAAAATTTACAACGAATTTTCAAATTTAAGCACAATTATAACAATAGTTTATTCTCACGGAATTAAAACAATCGAATTTGACAACTGCCCTGACTATGTATTTATTGGCAAGACTTTACAATTATCAGTAATTGTTTCTCCAGAAAATTTAGAAAATGAGCCAATTAAATGGAATATCATTTCTGGAAATGAATTTGCAACAATTACAGATACTGGATTGTTAATTCCAAACAAACTTGAAGGAGAAATCACAGTTCTCGCTTATTTAGCAAATTATCCAGATGTTGTTGTTCAAAAGAAGATATCTATTTATGCAATCATAACTGATATCAACCTTGATGAAGACGCGTCAAAGGATAAATTGGGCATTGCAGAAGAACACGTCTTTGGAACTCACAACTCTTATTATGAACTAAATGAAGAAGGTAAAACAGTAGAAAAATTCACAAATCAATTCCAAATTGGTTTCTCATTGTTGCATAATGCTTCAACAATGCCAACTTTAATCTATAAATCAAGCAATGAACAAATTGCAACAATTTCAGCAACTGGCTTAGTAACAGTATTATCCCCTGGAAAAGTAACAATAAGCGTCTATCCTCAAAAACAAATAGGTAATGACCCAACAAAATATGTTTATGATTCTTACACATACAATTTTGTTGAAGGTTTAAATATCTATGACGAAGATGGATTTAAATATTGGAAAGATACTTACAAATCAGAAGCTAATCCAGTGTCACCAGACTGTAAAACTTTATTTAGAAAAGTTGGCGTTTTGCAATCTGACCTTAATTTTGCAAGCGCAGGACATATGACAATTGGTTCTGAAAAAACTTTATATGGCAACGGTCATTTAATCAATCTAAATAATAGAAATGGAATCAATTCAGATTCTTATATGCAAATAAATGGTGATACAACATTTAGGAATGTCCACATCAGAAGCTACAATTTTAGCGCTGGAGAATCCATCGTTAAACTTGATGGTGTTAAAGCTCCAGTGATGACAGGCACTGACCAAACAAATATAAATATGGAATATTGCATATTTGAAAGCGGACAAAAAAACTTTGAAATTTCCAATTCTTCAGTTAATTTCAAAGGATGCATATTTGCAAATTCATATAATGCTGGCGTATTGCTTCGTTCAAATGGATTAGAGCACAACAATAATTATGTTTCCTTTGATAGTTGTATATTTGACAATAATATGTTAGGCGGAGTTTCAAACGCAACAACAAATGAAGCTGAATCAAAATTAAAATCTTTTGTAACTTTTGAAGGATTTGCAGATTTCTATGACTGGCAACCACTTTCATTACTCAATGAAATTAATATGGATAGTATGAGCGAAGAAATGGCTAATTTCGTTAGCACATTAATTAAAGAAAAGCTGACAACTATATTAAATAATTATGGATATATGTTTAAAACTTACAATGGCGAAAAATATCTCCATATTGGAGTAATGTCCCTCGCAGTTAATGTTACTTTTGAAGGGGTTGGAATAAAAACAGAAAACAACTTGTATGTAACTTTCAATACTAAAAACAACCCTTATGCAAAACAAGTTATAAATGAGCCTATTTTAATAGGAACTGTGACCTTATACAATTACAGTTTGTCAGGTTCATCAAACAATAGTATTCAACCTGGAACTTCATATAAGGATAATGTTAAAGCCGCGTATGAAAAAATTCGCAGGTCGTTAAACTCATAGCAATTTAAAACAAGCTCACATTTTTGGGCTTGTTTTTTCATATAAATATGAATGGAGATTTTTATATGAATGTAGCTATTTGGGGAATTAACGGAAAGATGGGTCAAACTCTTTTAGAAGAAGCAAAAAAATTTGATGATGTAAATGTTGTGTTTGGATTTGATAAAACCCCTAACGACAATGGCGTTAAGTTATATAATGACATATCGCAGATTGATGAAAAGGTTGATGTTATAATTGACTTTTCAAATTATAAGGCAACAAATGAACTTTTAAACTTCGCTCAAAACTCAAACACGCCTGTCGTTATTTGTTCAACTGGCCATACAAAAAAAGAACTTGAAGAAATAAAAAAAGCGTCCAAAAAAATTGCAATTTTATTAAGTCCAAATATGTCTTATGGCGCTAATTTTATGCTCAAATTTGCCAAAGAACATAGCAAAGAATTTGTCGGCAAGGGTTTTTCCGTTGATGTGTCAGAAACGCATCACAACGCAAAATTGGACCGTCCTAGCGGCACTGCACTATCAATTTTAGATAATATATTAACAAGTTGTCCAAATTTGCATTTAGAAAATAAGCAATCTGGAAAAAGAAAGCAAGATGATGTTTGTGTTCATTCGTTTAGATTGGGAAGCGAAACAGGAACACACAAAATCATTTTTAGCAGCGAATATGAAACAATAACATTAACTCATAAGGTTTATTCCAGAAAAGCATTCGCTATTGGCGCAATAAATGCTGCATATTATTTAATAAATAAAAATAATGGCTGTCTCTTATACACATCTCCGAGCCCACGAGACTAGGCATGATCTCG
>URAC01000034.1 GCA_900545735.1 uncultured Bacillota bacterium
GTCGGCAGCGTCAGATGTGTATAAGAGACAGCTCCAATACCTTATTAATAAATTTAATTGGAGCAAGTTGCGACAAAGTTTTTGTTTCATCGATATAATAAGAAATATCTTCATTTGAAAATATCTCTTGAATTTGCTTTGAATAGGATTCTAAACTTGGAACAATTATGTTGAAATCTTTAAATTGATAGCCGTTTTGAGCAATTTCAAATTTAATGATGTTTGCGACCTTTTCAATTTCAGTGGTTAAATTTGCGTTGCTTAAAATTGCCACTCCAAAAGGAATGTCTTTTTTAATTTGTTTAAATGCAAACAAATTATGTGCAATATGATTTTGAAAATCATTGTTTGAATTTTGGCAATAATTGATGTTTGGCTTTAACTTTAAATCTTCACAAATTTGTTCAACTTTTTGAATTACATCTTTTTCGTAAATGTAACTATTTTCATTTGAATTTGAAAAACACGCACCAATAGCTACTGATTTTGCACTTTTTATTAACAATTTTAAAATTGTTTTAACCTGTGCAGTAAAACTATCAAATTCAGCAAAATAAAAATTGGAATTTTTGATTAACTCACAATTTTCAATTTCCTTTTCAAAAAGAACTAACAAATCTGCAGCATCAACTTTTTCTCTATTTTCTTCTTCATAAAGTTTATATATTTTTGCAATGTCTATCAATTTTTCAAAATTCAATTTTGATGTTTTATTTAAAAAGTTCTCACAATCAACTTCAGAAGATTTTAATTGTGATATTGTCAAAAAAATTTCTTTTGCAAAGTCAAGAGTAATGTTGGCGTCTTTTAAACTCTCAAATTCATTTTTATGCTCTAAAAGTATTTTATAAATAACAAGCGAGCCCTCCAAATTGCTTTGCGATTTAAAATTATTTCCAGCTAGTTTTAAAACTAAGTTTGCAAGTTTTGAGATTGAAACAACATCAATATTAAATGTTGAAGTTATTCCATGTTCGCTGAACAGCAATTTTTCTGCCTGCAAAGAAAATCTGTCTGGCACAACAATAAAATTTCTCAAATCTAAATTTTGCGAAATTTGAACACTCTTAATTACTTCTTTTGTGGCCTGTCTTAATGTTGGCGCTAACAACAAATTTAATTGCATATTTTAATTTTATCATAAAATTAAAAAACATCAAATATTATTTGCTTTTTAAAATTCAAATATATAAAATAAAAATATGGACAAAGCGGAAACGCCACTGATAAACAACATCGCACAAAAGCGCGCCAAAGCGTTGTACCATAATGAGGAAATATCAAAAATAAGAAGTGCTCACGACAATCCAGATATTAAAAATGTCTATTCCAATTTTTTAGGAATGCCACTTAGCAAATTATCAAAAACTTTGTTGCACACAACTTATGTTGATAACTCAAAAAAAATATGTATTTAAGGAGAATTAAAATATGGAATTAAAAGGTAGCAAAACAGAAAAAAATTTAATGGAAGCATTTGCTGGAGAAAGCCAAGCAAGAAATAAATACACTTATTACGCTTCAAAAGCTAGAAAAGATGGATATGAAGAAATAGCAAACATCTTTGAAGAAACAGCAAACAATGAAAAAGAACACGCAAAAATTTGGTTCAAAGCCCTTCACGATGGTGCAGTTCCAGCAACAACAGAAAACTTGGTCGATGCAGCTGCTGGTGAGCACGGCGAATGGACAGATATGTATGAAAGAATGGCAAGAGAAGCAGAAGAAGAAGGCTTCACAAAACTTGCTTATCAATTTAGAGCAGTTGGCGCCATTGAAAAAATGCACGAAGAAAGATATTTAAAACTTTTAAAATCAGTTAAAGAAAACACAGTATTTACAAACGCAAAAGTTGTTGCTTGGAAATGCTTAAATTGTGGCCACGTTCATATGGGAACAAAAGCTCCAATGGTTTGCCCTGTATGCGACCACCCACAATCATATTTTGTTCAAATCGAACTATAATTTGAAGGAAATATCATAATAAATTTAAAAGTAAGTCAAAATTTTTATTGACTTACTTTTTCTTTTGTTATATAATAAGCCTGCTTTAATTGAAAATCCCTCTAAAATAATTAAAGCACAATTATACGCGCTGTTAGCTCAACTGGATATCATCTTCGATGATGCGACAGCGTCGAACCTTTGCAAGAGCCTGCTTAGCAGTCTCTGCAACTCTTCTCCTTGTCTAATGAGCGTTTTAACGCTCCAATGAGAAGAAAATCCAATCATTTTGCTTATTTTACAAACTTTATATGCGCTGTTAGCTCAACTGGATAGAGCGTTGGTCTACGGAACCAAAGGTTAGGTGTTCAAATCCCCTACGGCGCACCAAATAAAAAAACCGCTTTTAAAGCGGTTTTTTATTATATCGAACCAACTGTCCTTGGACAATATTCAACATCGCGAATATTTGTGATACCAGTTAAATACATAACAAATCTTTCAAAGCCAAGGCCAAATCCACTGTGAACATTTGTTCCATATTTTCTTGTTTCTAAATAGTTTGTGTAATCCTTTAAATTCAAGCCAAGTTCTTGCATTCTTGCAACTAACTTATCATAATTTTCTTCCCTTTGGCTTCCTCCACAAAGTTCACCAATTCCCGGAACAAGAAGGTCAACCGCTGCAACAGTTTTGCCGTCTGGGTTTTGTTTCATATAGAATGCTTTGATATCTTTTGGATAGTTATATAAAAATACTGGCTTTTTATAAACTTGTTCAGTTAAATATCTTTCGTGCTCGCTTTGAAGGTCAACACCCCATTCAACTGGAAATTCAAATTTATCTTTCACTTTTTCCAAAATTTCAATGGCGTCAGTGTATGACAAGCGAACAAACTGGCTACTTACAACATTGTTCAATCTATCAAGCAAGCCTTTGTCCACAAAATTATTTAAAAAGTTAAGTTCATCTTTGCATTTTTCCATAACATAAGAAATAACAAACTTAATCATTTCTTCTTCGTGGTCCATAAGCCCAGATAAATCTGTAAAGCACATTTCAGGTTCCATCATCCAAAACTCCGCAGCGTGCCTTGTTGTGTTTGATTTTTCCGCCCTAAATGTAGGTCCAAATGTGTAAGTGTTGCAGAAAGCGTGCGTCATAGGTTCTTCATCAATCTGCCCTGAAACAGTTAGGAAAACTTTTCTTCCAAAGAAATCTTTTGAATAGTCCACTTTCCCAAGTTCAGCAACTTTGTCTAAATCTAAAGATGTAACTTGGAACATTGAGCCAGCGCCTTCGCAATCGCTTGATGTTATGATTGGTGTATTGCAATAAACAAAATCTTTTTCTTGATAAAATTTATGAATAGCGTAAGCAGCAACAGACCTGATTCTAAAAACTGCGTTAAAGGTGTTTGTGCGTGGTCTTAAATAATTTTTTTCTCTCAAAAATTCCAATGAATGGCCTTTCTTTTGAAGTGGATAGTCGCTTGCAGATGCTCCAGCAACTACAACATTTTCAGCGTTGATTTCATAAGGTTGTTTAGCGTTAGGCGTTAAAACAACAGTTCCTTCAATTTCAAAAGACGCTCCTGTAAGTTGAGAAATTATTTCATCAAAATTATTGATTTTTTGATTTTCAACAACAATTTGACAGCTTTTAAATGCTCCATCATTTAATTCGATAAATGCGATATTTTTGCTATCTCTAATTGTTCTTGCCCAGCCACAAACTTTAACCCTTTTGCCGGCATATTCTTCATATTTTTCGTTCAAAGTTTTGATTTTTGATCTATTCATTTTATTCGTCCTTTTTTATAACTTGAATTCCAACTTCTCTTAAAAATTTGTCATCTATCTTGCTTGGTGAATTCATAAGCAAATCGCGAGCGTTATTGTTCAATGGGAACGCGATTATCTCACGCATCAATTCTTTGTTTGCAACAATCATAAGTAAAGAGTCAAATCCAAATGCGCAGCCAGCGTGAGGTGGAGCGCCATAAGAGAAAGCATTGTATAGCGCGCCAAATTTTTGTTTTACAACTTCTTCGCCATAGCCAACTTTTTCAAAAACATTTAACATAACTTTAGGGTCGTGATTTCTAACCGCACCACTCAAACATTCGTGTCCATTGATAACCATATCATATTGATATGCAACGATTTCAAATGGGTCTTTGGTGTCTAGTTCTTCCAAAGTTGCTTGTGGCATACTAAATGGGTTATGTCCAAAATCTATCTTTCCAGTATCTTTATTCTTTTCAAAGAATGGGAAATCTACAATCCAGCACATTGCAATTTTGTTTTTATCAATGAGTTCCAATCTGTTTCCTAATTCATTTCTTAAAACATTTGCAAGCTTTGGTGCCATTTCTTTGCTATCTGCAACAATAAATAAACTTTCTCCGCCAACAAGATTAAATTCTTTAACAAGATATTTTTTATCTTCTTCGCTTAAATATTTGACAATGCTTCCTGTGAATTCATTATCTGCATATTTTAGCCAAACGCAGCCTTTTCCTTCATAAGCCACTATAACTTGACCAATTTCGTCATACCATTTTCTTGACTTTTCTCCGCAACTAGCACAAATTGCTTTTATTGTCTTGCCTTTAAAGGCATTAAATTCTGTGTTTTCAAACAATTTAGTTAAATCGTGAACTATAAGTGGATTTCTTAAATCTGGCTTATCACTGCAATATTTTTCCATTGCTTCACGATAAGGGATTCTAACAAGTGGAGCGGTTGAAAATTCTCTATCTGGTGTTAGTTCTTTAAATAAACTTGTTATGAACTCTTCACAAACATTCAAAACATCTTCTTGAGTTGCAAAAGACATTTCCATATCTATTTGATAGAATTCACCTGGAGTTCTATCTGCCCTAGCAGGTTCGTTTCTAAAGCAAGGAGCAACTTGGAAATATTTATCAAATCCGGAAACCATAAGAAGTTGTTTGAATTGTTGAGGTGCTTGTGGAAGAGCAAAGAACTCTCCTGGAGCATTGACTGTTGGAACGATAAAATCTCTTGCTCCTTCTGGGCTTGAGTTTGCAAGAATTGGAGTTTGAACTTCTGTGAAGCCCATACTATACATCTTGTTTCTAACAAAGTTCAACATCTTTGACCTAAGCAAAATCAAATTGTGAGTGTCTGGATTTCTTAAATCAAGATATCTATATTTCAATCTCAAATCTTCCCTTGTTGAAGGTGCATTCATAATTTCAAAAGGCAAGGTTGATTGACATCTTCCCAATATTTCCAAACTGTCAACATCTATTTCAATGTCTCCTGTTGCCATCTTTGGATTTTTGCTTTCTCTTTCCAAAACTTTGCCGTGAACTGAAATAACAGTTTCTTTGCAAACATCTTGAATTAAATTTTCATCTTTAACTAAAATTTGAGTTATTCCGTAGTTATCTCTCAAAGTAGCAAAAGTAATTCCCCCAAGTTTTCTAATTGAATTAACCCAGCCAGCAAGTTTTACTTCTTTGCCAGCATCTTCAATTCTTAACTCCCCGCAGTCGTGTGTGCGATAACAGTTTTTAATTATCATAAGTAACTCCATTTAAATTGCATTTAGCAATAATTTATATACGGAGTCATTTTATAACATTAGCGTGAAGATTGCAAGAAAAATTTATTAATTTTTAAATCAGTTATCTCAATTTTTGTTAGATATAATCATATATATACAACGTGAATAAAATTTGGCTTTTAATGATGTTATTGGGAACGGCTGCGCTATTGGTTGTCAACCCTTCCGTGACTGTGACAAGTATGATTGATGCTTCTAGCAGCGCACTTGAACTCTGTTTGAGTTTATGTGCAGTTTATGCTGTTTGGCTTGGCATACTTGAAATTTTAGAACAGAGTGGGCTATCGGCAAAACTGGCAAAACTCATAAGCCCACTCATCAAAAAATTATTTCCACACGCCAACTTGGAAGTTCAAAAAGATATTGCCATAAACTTGTCTGCAAATATGCTTGGACTTGGAAACGCAGCAACGCCTTATGGAATAAAAGCGATGCGCGGATTAGATGACGGCTCTGGCGTAGCAAACTCCTCTATGATTATGCTTATGATTATCAACGCTTGTTCGATACAACTTATTCCAACAACAACAATAGGTCTTAGAGCAGCAGCGGGAAGTTCAAGCCCTGCAGACATAATCTTGCCAACTTTGATTTCAACTATTGTTGCTTGTTCTGTTGGAATAGGGCTAGGAATCATTTGCAACAAAATTTATGCCAAAATTAAGAAAAAAAGGAGAAAAATTTGATATTTTTTGCTATTTTTGCCGTTTTGTTAATTATTTTTCTATTTTTTACAAGAAAAATTGGGCTTTTAGTTTGCAGTTTGTTGATTATTAGCGGATTGCTTTTATTCGGAGTTATTTGATAGATGAGTGTATATATCGTTCCAATTTTTATCATTTTGATTTTGTTATATGCGAGTTATAAAAACTTGAATACATATAATATTTTTATCAATGGTGCAAAAGGGGCTATCGATTTAGTTGTCAGCATATTCCCTTATATAGTTGCCATTATGATTTCAGTTGCACTTATGCGAACAAGTGGGCTGACAGACTTATTAACAAAAGCTGTTTCGCCAGTCTTTAACTTTTTGGGCATTCCTTCTGAAGTTTGTGAACTTGTTTTGCTCAGGCCTTTCACTGGAAGTGGAAGTTTTGCTTTGCTTAACGATATATTTACTCAATATGGTGCAGATAGTTATATTTCCCGATGTGCTTGCGTGATTATGGGCAGCAGCGAAACAGTTTTTTATGTTGCAACGGTGTATTTTTCAGGGACTAAAGTCAAAAAACTGCTTTATGCTATCCCTTGCGCACTAATTGCTTCACTCGTTGCCGCTATTGTGTCCTGCTTATTGTGCAAAGTTATGTAAAAAAAATAGAGCGATTCGCTCTATCTTATTCTTGAAATGACATCTGACAAATATTGCCCAGTTCTTAAGGATATTTTGTTTGGATAATCCAAATTGTCTATTTGCGCAATAAACTTGTCCCAATTTCTCATAAATTTATCAATATATTCAGGAGAGTTTCCCCTTTTTATAAATCTTTGTTTGTATTCTTCCTTGCAATGACCTTTTGGATACACAATGTAAAATTTTGAATTTCTTGAAATAAGTTCATCTATTACAACATCGTGAGTTGACACAAACACATAATCATATTTCTCACAAAGTGCTTCGGCACAATCAACATAAACTTTTTCCCAGCCATCGTTTTTCCTAAACATAGCCGATGGCAAATCATAATATGTTGCTTTTTGATAATAAGGCACATAACTATTAAAATCCGTTTTGCCAATTCCAGCAAATCCGCTGATTATAATGCCCTTCTTTTTTTGTAAACTTGCCATTCCAAACATATAAACCTCTATATATATTTTAATATAATTTATCAAAATGTCAAATAGTAAATTGCCAACGGAAGACAATTATGTTATAATATATTTAGGAGAAAATTATGACAACGCTAGAAATTTGTTTAACGGCAATAGCAATATTATCAATCATCACTCTGATTGTATTTATTTTGATAAGCAAAAAGCAAGGAAAATACAATTTTGACAAAGAATTTGCCCGTTCAAGAGAAGAAATGGATAGAAATTTCAAAAATTTGAGAGAAGAATTAGCTTTTTCACTAAAATCTACAAGAGAAGAAATCAACACAATTTTAGGTGGAAGAATAAACGATTTTACAAAGGCCAACGAAAGCAAACTTGAAAAGATTAGAGAAACGGTGGAAAACAAACTAGAAAGTTTGCAAAAAGACAATTCTGAAAAAATTGAAAAGATGAGATTGACTGTTGATGAAAAATTGCACGACACATTAGAAAAGCGTTTGGGTGAAAGTTTTAAACTTGTTAGCGATAGGCTTGAAAGCGTGTATAAAGGCCTTGGTGAAATGCAAACGCTTGCAGTTGGCGTTGGCGATTTAAAAAAGGTCTTAACAAATGTCAAATCTCGTGGCAGCTGGGGTGAAATCCACCTTGAACAACTTTTAAGTCAATATTTAACGGAAGACCAATATATAAAAAATGCAAAAACAAAGCCAAAAAGCAAGGATTTTGTTGAATTTGCAATCAAAATTCCTAGCAAAGTCGATGATAAATATGTCTTATTGCCAATAGATAGCAAGTTCCCTATTGAAGACTATAACAGGCTTGTCGAAGCAGAAGAAAGTGGCGATTCTGCCCAAATTTTAGCTTGCAGAAAAGAATTAGAAAAAAGCGTAAAGAAGCACGCAATGGACATAAGTTCAAAATATCTTGCTCCACCATATACAACAGATTTTGGCGTTATGTTTTTGCCAACTGAAAGTTTATATTGTGAAGTTTTAAAAAACACAGACTTGATGGAGAGCCTGCAACGCGACCAAAGAATTACAATCACAGGCCCAACAACGCTTACAGCCTTTATTTCAAGTTTGCAACTTGGTTTCCACGCACTTGCGATTGAAAAACAAACAAGTGAAGTTTGGAAAATTCTTGCTAGCGTTAAATCTGAATTTGGCAAATTTGGCGATATTTTAGCAAAAACAAATAAAAAAATTCAAGAAGTTGCAAATACAATGAAAGAAGCGGAAAGTAAATCAAGGAATTTGGAACGAAAGCTCAACAAAGTGGATAGCCTTGCTTATTCAAATTCAAACGATTTGCCACAGCTTGAAAATCCTGTTACAGAAGATGATGAATAACATATTTTTGTTAAAATTGCACAAAATGTTTTGACAAATATATCATTAATGTTGTATTATACAATTAATATTATGGAGTAAAAATAGTGAAAACGAAAAAAACATATCTTTTATTACAAATTGTATTTTTAGTTACCCTTTTTGTTGCTGCTGTTGCGCTAGGTGTTACTGGCGCATATTATAGATCCAAAAATGAAGGCACTGGCGCAGTCGTTTTTAACAAAGGATTGCACTATACTATCTATAATCTTTCAGTCAATAGCAATGGAGATTTAATTTCAGATGGCAATATTTTGTATTACACCGATGGAATGTCTGCCACAACATACAGCGCCTTTAAAAATATTTCAATAGGTCAAACTGAAACATATCAAATTGCAACACCTTATGTAAAATCTGCAAGCACTACTTTGCCATTTTATTTAAGAGCGAAATTGGAATTTGTTATGTGGGCAGATGCTGAAAGCACAACAAAAATTGAAAACACAACCGCTATTGCCAATTTAACTGCTGCGCTATTCAATAATGGCACAAATATAGCATTTGATAGTTCTTGGACAGAAGTTGGCGGTTGGCATTACTATGTGGATTCTTCTTTAAATTTGAAAGAGGTCAATGGCTTGTCAGAAGATATTTTAATTTTGGCAGGAACAAAAGCGGCAAGCAATAACTATTACTCCACTTTTAAAACTGGCGAATGGGACGCTTTAACAGGAGGTCCTGAAACAACAGTTGGCGGAACAACCTACAAACTTGCAAAGCTAGATATTAAATTAACTGTTGAATCAATTCAAGTTGAAGGTGCAGATGCTTGGGGATACAGCGCATAAAATAAAAAAGGCTAAAAGCCTTTTTTTT
The DNA here is from genome assembly GCA_900545735.1 of uncultured Bacillota bacterium. GTDB lineage: Bacteria > Bacillota > Clostridia > Christensenellales > UBA1242 > UMGS687. Next base: position 9,534 of record URAC01000034.1, read on the forward strand.
AAATTCCAAATAAATGAGCAAATTGGTCTGGGAAAGATGTTGCAAAAATGTATAAAGCAAACGCAAGCAAGAACAATACTAAAAATATAATTTTAATAATTGATTTAGCAAGCAAATTGACAAATACAAGAGCACCAACAATTATTAGTGGTCCATAATTTCTAAAAAAGTTTATTGCATCTCCAAACTTATCTAAATCAATAAATCCTGCAGACCCTGCTGCGATTAAAGCATCATTAACAGCAGCTAAAGCGAGCACAATCAGCAATGCAAAACTAGCAATAACAATTATTGTATTCAATATCTGTCTCTTATACACATCTCCG
>URAC01000035.1 GCA_900545735.1 uncultured Bacillota bacterium
TGCAAATTAATTGTCTAAATTCTAAAAAACTTAAGCAAAAATTAAGAATACGAATTAAAATCTTTTTAAGAAAATGAAGAGATTCAAAAATAATAAAAGGAGAAAACAATGTCAGCAGATTTACATTTGACTAGAAACGTTGGTATCATGGCTCACATCGATGCTGGTAAGACAACAACAACAGAAAGAATTTTGTTTTATACTGGCAAAAATCATAAAATCGGTGAAGTTCACGATGGTCAAGCAACAATGGACTGGATGGCTCAAGAACAAGAAAGAGGCATCACAATCACATCAGCTTGCACAACTTGCCAATGGAAAGGTCATAAAATTAATATTATTGACACACCAGGACACGTTGACTTCACAATCGAAGTTTTGCGTTCCTTGAAAGTTCTTGATGGTGCTGTTCTTGTTTTGAGTGCAAGAGATAAAGTTCAACCTCAAACAGAAACAGTTTGGCGTCAAGCAACAGAATGTAAAGTTCCTGTTATCATCTATGTTAATAAGATGGATAGGGACGATGCATATTTTGATAAGTGTGTAGATTCTGTTAGAGAAAGATTGCACACAACACCACTTCCACTTCAAATGCCAATAGGTATGGCTGAAGACTTTAAAGGCGTTATCGACCTTTTAAAGATGAAAGCATATCTCCCAGAAGATGATATGGGAAAAATTATTGACGAAGTAGAAATTCCAGATGATTTGAAAGCAGAAGCTCAAAAGAGACACGATGCTTTAATCGAACAAATCGTTGAAACTGATGATGCACTTTTGGAAAAATATTTCGAAGGTCAAGAAATCACTATGGACGAACTCAAAAAAGCAATCAGAAGTGCAACAATTTCTAAAAAAGTTACACCAATGCTTTGCGGTTCTTCATACAAAAACAAAGGCGTTCAAAACCTTCTTGATGCTATGGTTGAATACTTGCCATCACCTTTGGATATTGACGCTATTAAAGGTATAAACCCAGTAACAGAACAAGAAGAAACAAGAGAAGCAAGCGAATCAGCACCTTTTGCAGGCCTTGCATTCAAAATCGCAACTGACCCATTTGTTGGTGGCTTAACTTTCTTCCGTGTTTATTCAGGCGTTTTGAAAGCTGGTTCATACGTTTACAACTCAATCACAGGAAAAACAGAAAGAGTTGGTCGTTTGATTCGTATGCACGCAAATAACCGTCAAGAAATTCAAGAAGTTGGCGCAGGAGACATCGCAGCGATTGTTGGTCTTAAAGATACAATCACAGGACACACACTTTGTGATGAAAAACACCCAATTCAACTTGAAAGCATGGTTTTCCCAGAACCAGTTATCCAACTTGCTATTGAACCAAAAACAAAAGATATGCAAGAAAAAATGGCTCTCGCACTCGCAAAACTTTCTCGTGAAGACCCTTCATTCAGAGTTGCAACAAACGTTGAAACAGGTCAAACACTTATTTCAGGTATGGGCGAACTTCACCTTGAAATTATCGTTGATAGACTTCTTCGTGAATTCAAAGTTGAAGCAAATATTGGTGCTCCACAAGTTGCATATAGAGAAACAATTAGAAAACCTGTTAAAGCAGAAGGTAAATATATTCGTCAATCAGGTGGTAAAGGTCAATACGGTCACTGCTTGATTGAAATGGAACCTCTTGAAAGAGGCGCTGGATATGAATTTGTTGATAAAACAGTTGGCGGTTCAATTCCAAAAGAATATATCCAACCTATTAACAATGGTATTAAAGAAGCTAGAATGTCAGGTGTTCTCGCTGGTTATGAAACAGTAGACTTCAGAGTAACAGTTTACGATGGTTCATTCCACGAAGTTGACTCATCAGAAATGGCATTTAAGATTGCCGGTTCTATGGCATTTAAAGATGGTGCATTAAAAGCAGACCCAGTTCTTCTTGAACCTATTATGAAAGTTCAAGTTGAAGTTCCTGAAGACTATCTTGGAACAGTTATGGGCAACTTAACTTCACGCCGTGGCATACTTCTTGGAAACGATTCAATTCCAGGTGTTCAAAGAATTAACGCAGAAGTTCCACTTGCTGAAATGTTTGGTTACGCAACAGACTTGCGTTCACAAACACAAGGACGCGGCACATTTACAATGGAATTTGAAAAATATGCCGAAGTTCCAAGAAACATCGCTGAAAAAGTTATGGGCGAAAGGAAAAAAGCATAATTTGTTCCGAACGCAAATTGATGCTTCAAATTTAAAAAATTGTTCCGAACGCAATTTAAAAATAATAAAAAATCCACTTAACTTAACCGAAGTGGATTTTTTTATTCTTCTAATCCTAATAAATAATCTGTTGAAACTTTAAATAGCTTTGCCATTTTTACAATATTTTCAGCATCTGGCGTGCTTTTGCCTAATTCCCATAATGAAATAGTATCTTGCGTGGTGTTCAAGTGCTTAGCAAGTTCTGTTTGAGATAATTGGGCTTCTTTTCTTAGTTCTTTAATTGTCTTATTAATTTTTAACGTCATTTCCGTAGTTCTTTTATTGTCCTATTATTTTTTGTACTTTATTTAAGTTATATGAAAAAATATCATTTTTATTTGACTTACGAGAAAAAATCGTATATAATGGCTATGTAAACGAATATTCTTCGTCTGCAAAAAAGGAGGTTTTATGGAAATAAAACGGAATAAGAGCACCAAAGTGATAGTGGTTGCAATCGCAATCTTGCTCTGCTTAGCACTAGCAGTGGGCATCACAGGTGCTTGGTATCAAGCGCAAAGAAGAGCAACAGGCACAGTCAAGATGGACAAGGGTATTGTCATTGACTACACAGGCTTTGGCAAAACGCCAAACGAAGGAACTTGGCTTAGAGAAACAACTATTTCATTTAAGTTGTTTGAAGACGCCGATGTCCAACCAGGTGAGAAGATTTCACTTAATGACGCAGGCATTAAAGCAAACGCTAGTTCAGTAGACTTCTATGCAAGAGTAAAACTCAGTTATGAGTTCTACAACGGCGAAACAAAACTAGAAACATTGCCAGCATCATTTAAGGCAAGTGATTTAATCACAACAAGCGCAACATTTTTTGGTTCAGATTGGGTAGACTCAGGAGCAGGTGATGGCTATTATTACTACGCAACAGGAACAACGCTCAATAAGTTTGTTAGTGGTGGAGAATACATAGATTTATTTGACACAAACGCTAGGTTCATAATTGAAGGGGCAGGCTTCACAGGAGCAGAAAATGAAGGCGAAGGCGGTGGCTTTGTTGTTGACGAAACAACTTCAATCAACAAGATTGTTGTTTATCTCACTCTCGAAACACTTCAAGGAGATGCAGACGCAACTGCAGAAGGTTGGAAAATTGAAAAACCAGTTGTTTTTGCAGATGCAACTGAAAAACTTGAAACCAGCGTTGGCAAAGTAGCAACAACTGAGAACTTAAATGTTTCAGTTGGTGGAGCAGCAGAAGTTCCACTTAACAAAGTTGTTTTCCCATACGACACAACTACAACACTCACATTCGACTCAAACAATGTTGAATATGTAACACTAACATATTCAAACGGCGAAAGCGAAACATTTAGCGAAACAGCAGCCAACACTTATGAAGTTTATGCTCATTCAACTAAAGGAACTGTAACGGCATATACTGTTGGACTTTGGAGTGATAGTGAATACACAGGATTTACTTATTCTTCAAAAGGGTTTAATCAAGATATGTCACAATATGATATAAAAAATGGTATTGGAATAACTGGCTATTATGGGATTGAAAATAAATTAAACATTCAACCTATTGTAAAAGTAAGAATTAGAGATTTTAAGATTGAACTTGAATATTCAAGTTATGAAGAATTTGAAAATGCTTTTTGGACAATTTTGGGTTCACTACAATATCCTGCAAAAATAGGTAATAATAAATTTGAAAATATAACAGATGTTTATGCTTGGATGCATAGTATTAACAAAAGTACGTTTATGTCTGACTATTCTAGTCCTATGATTATAACTTATGAAACTTATTGCGATGCATCTAGTTCAATAGGTACGAATAAAACTATTACTGAGATTGGAGTAGGTGCTTTTTATGGAAAAAATATTACTAATATATCATTATCAAGTGAAATCACGAAAATTAATTTTTATGCAATGCAAGATTGTATAGAATTAACATCAATTACGATAACGGAATCTCTTAAGGAAATCGGCAATGGTGCCTTTAGCGGTTGCACCAACTTAGAAACCACAATCGGTTCGGGTTGGGTTAAAGTGGAAGATGGCTCAGCAGTTGATTCAAGCACACTTTTGAAAGATATTAGTTATGATATTAGACGAAATGCTTAATTAAATTAAAATAAAAACTCCCCAAAAGGGGAGTTTTTTTATGAAAGGCAATCGGTTACGGTGGTGAGAGTGAAGCCGTTTTCTTGAAGCGTTTTTATTATTCTTGGCAAGGCTTCGGCGGTGCATTTTGTTGGGTGCATTAAAATCAAATCGCCACCTTTTGCGTTCTTAGTCGCTCGAGTGTAAATGGTGTCTGCATCTTGGTCGCGCCAGTCTATAGTATCTCGCGTCCACATAATAACATTATAATTAAGTGCTTTTGCTGCTTGCATTGTTGAACTATTAAACGCGCCGCTTGGTGGGGCAAACAAGTTCATTTCAACGCCAAGAGTGGTTTTTACAATGTCATGGCAAGAACTAATCTCTTTTTTATTTCCGTCCAAATTGATTTTATCTTGGTCCTTATGGAAATAGCCGTGGTTTGCAATTTCGTGTCCATTTTCATAAATTTTCTTTGCAAGTTCAGGATATTTTTCCACCCACATTCCGCCTAAAAAGAAGGTTGTTTTCACATTGTTGTTATTCAATGTTTCAAGCATAGAATCTAAATATTCATTTCCCCAATAGACATTAATCATTAAGCAAATTTTATTGCTGTTCAAATTGCCGTTATAGATTGGAGTTTCATCTGCTTGCGAAAATGCTTTTAATGTTCCACCAACATAGGTGAGTGCGAACATAGAAAGCAAAACAAACCCGATAATCGAGTTTGCTACAATATTGCGGAATGCGCTTCCGCTTAATTTTTTCTTTTTTTCTCTAAACCCAAATATTTTCATATCGGGGTAATATATGCTTTAAATTTGCAATTAAGACTAAATTTCTTCTTTTAATTTATAAATGAACATTTTAATTTGTCCCAAAGTTACTGTGTCTTTAACAACTTTAGAAAGGTCGCTTAAAATTTCAAGTTTTGCTTTTATTGCAAGTTGTTTTTTATATACTTTTGCGTTTTCAGTAAGCGCTTCGCCGCACATAGGGCAGAAGTTTGCGCTTTCGTCAATTTCGCTTTTACAAATTTCACAAATTTTATTTTCCATAATATCTCCTAAATTAATTTAGTCAAATTATTCAAGTCCTATGCCTAAATCGCTTTTTGATTGTGCGTTTTCATCTTTTTCAGCAATCATTTCGTCAATATTGAGTTGGCTGTTTTGTTCTTTAATTCTATTTTTCATTGCATTTGAATCAAAATCTTGAGCCATTAAACGATTTTGTGCTTCTGTGATTTTTTCTTTAAGAAGCTCTGCTCTTGCTTGATTCTCTTTTCTTTCTTTATGAATTAAGTTGAGCAATTCATTGTCTTTATCATACAACCTTTGACCGCCTTTAACAACACAAATATCGTGATTGCCTTCTGCGTAAATTTGGAAGATATTGCCATCATTAACCATCATTCGAGGATTTTTGCCTTTTGCAGCGTTCAAGAAGGTGAGTTGGCCTGATGGATAAAATACATTTTCGTTTTTAATAGCAGCAGTGTAGTTGCCATTGCAATAGAAATACAAATCGGAATTTTCATCATATTTTCTGTCGGCTGGTCTTTCGCCGTTGCTTGGCTTATCGCTCTTTGTTGCATAATCTGTTTTAATTTTGATTATGTTATAGAATTTTTCGCCATTTTTATTTTCTTTAATGAAATTTAACTTTGTTTCTGTTCCTTGGCTGATATATTTAAGTCTTGGGTCATTGATTTGGTCAACAATTTCTTGGAAGACGTCAACGCCGAGCGCTTTTAAGATTTTAAATTCTTCATCGCCTTTCATAAGATAAACTTCTTCAGCGCCATAGTTCAAAGCAAATTTAATATCGTTTATAACTGTTTGTTTGCGTTTTTGAAGACCAAAGAAAAGCCTTCTAAAAGTTTTGCCGTCTGTGAGTTCATCATCAGTCAATTTGCTTGTTGCGTTTATTAAATATTTGAATTCCCATTCTTTGCCTATCAAATTGCCAGGCATAAATACAACTATTTTGCCATTATTTGCATCAAAATGTTGCAAATCTTTTTTAAAGTCTGACCTATAACTTCCGTCAATAATTCCATTTTGGAAATTGGATAAATCTAGGCAACCTGTGTTATTCCAAAAAACAACTTGTAAGCATTTTTCTTCTGGGCTAAGTGTTATTTCAACATCGCTAATTTTAGCAGTTTGTTTTTTCTTTGCTTCTTCTTGATAATCTGACAATCTACCTGCCTTTGACATTTCGATAATATCGTTATTGTCTAAATTCATTTTGCCAATGTATGATTTATCAAAAGTTTCAGCATACCAAATATCTAACAAATATTTTATTTTTTCAGCGTTGTTTTTGAAAGAGTTTATCATAATTACCTCACTTATTGATTTAATCCGTTTTCAAAGTCGGAATATAGAGTTTTAAAATCTGCATTGCTATAATCTTTTTTAACTTGTTCCGTGAAATTATAGTCTTTTCTATTTGTCATATATTCTTTTGCTTTCATACTAAGTTCGCCGCTTTTGTTTAGAATAGGGAATTCAGTTACAACAGGAATATATTTTGGACTATTGTTCATTCCGTTTGGATTAAAGTTTGAATTTACTCTATAGTGAATGTCATATTGTGAGAAGCTTGGGATTAAAACATCTGGGAAACTTCTATTAAATGAGCTTGAATTGCTATCTTGAATTGTTGCGTTGCTTCTAACTCTTATTGTGTGCATATATGAACCAGTTGCTTTGCCTTCTTTATTATAGATGTTTCTTTCAACCATATAATCGCAATCTGCGTTCGCGTGGAAATGTCCGCCAATAATAAAGTCAGGGCATACATTTTTGCCAAAGTATGCGTTGAATTTCTTTATAACGCCAAGACCTTGGTCATAAGTTTTTTCAACTGAACCTAATTTTTTGCTTGCAGGTTTGCCAGAGCAGTGCATAACAACGCACCAAAGTGATGTGCTGCCAACTTGAACATTGCCTTTCATAACTGGAACTTTAAATTCTACAACCAAACTATTTGGGAAATAAGGAATGCCAAATCTTTCATAAATTGGTTTAATAGCGCTAATATAAGTTTCTTTTAATCTGCTTGCAAATTCTGGGTCATCGTGAGTGCCTCCGCAAGCTGCGATGACTTTATCTGAATATTTGCTTAAAGATTCGGTGAACATCATTTGTTCATCTTCAGTTGTTAACCTTGTTTCCATTGCTTCGCCAGAATGATGCCCTTCAACAGGAACTTGAAGCATATCTCCGTGGTCAATAACATTAGTAATTGTATTTTCAAGATAATAATCTAATTTTTCTAAAATTTGAGGATTTGCAGTTGAGAAATGGTAATCACTCCTTGGGACAAACGATACGTGAGCGCCATATTTTACTTCCACTGGCAAGTAGCCAATTCCGGTCGCTCTAAGCAACGAATCCATTTGATGAATAGTTTTAATGTCATATTTTTGTTGCAAAATTTCATAATTGTTGAATTTTACATTTGGGTTGTTGCCTGCCTGTTGTAAATTTATTTGTCTTTTATTAGAGTATTTGCCTTCTGTCATTTTTTCCTCCAAGATGCAATATTTTATTTACGCTTTTATTTTAATTGAAAATTGTCCAAATGTCAATGCCCAATTTTTGATTTATCGCCGTTTTGTCGAATTTTGTCTATTTTGAACAAATCCACGAATTTAACTCAAAAGAGCTTTTAACCTTTTGCGCTATTTCATTTTCCAACTTGTTAGCAAGATTGGTTTCATTATCATATATGCTGGAAATTAAATTATTTTGATTAAATGAGTAATAGCCGTTTTCTCCAATAATAACGTGGTCCATAACCATTATTTGATGATAGAGCAACATCTTAACGATTTTATTAGTTGTTGCGATATCGTCGTTTGATGGGAATGGATAGCCAGTTGGGTGATTATGTGCGAGCATAATGTAACTAGGTTTATATTTTGCCGCTTTATTTACGATATCTTGACAAGAAACGGAAACTTCATTTTGATTTCCCGTTGATAACTTTTCAAATTTAATTAATTGTTGATTTGCTGAAAAGAAGAGAATATAAAACTCTTCATCAATTTTGCTGTCAAATAAATCTTTTAAAAATTCAACCGCTTCATTTAGGTTGTGAATAAAAATTGGCTTATTTTTATATCCGCTTTCTCTATAATGAAAGAATATTTGAGGAAGCATTGTTATTAATTTTGCGCTTCTTTCTCCAAGGCCTTCAATCTTCATTAGGTCTGAAACGCTGGCATCTAAAACATTTTTAAATGAGCCAAATTCGTTTAATAAAATATGTGCAAGTTCGTTTGTATCTTTTCTAGGAATGAAAAAGGTTAAAACAAATTCAAGGATTTGGACTTCTGTCATATTATCTAACCCAGAATTATAAACTTGTGCTAATAATCTTTGCCTATGGCCTTCGTGTAAATTTTTAGTTTTGTCTTTTGAATCTTTCATTTTCAATTCCATTATATTACAATTTATTCTTCAAAGCAAGAGAAAGTTTAAAAAAATGTTTTGAAAATTTTATAAAATTATTTTAATATATGAATATATGAGAATATTAGGAATAGACCCAGGGTATGGAATTGTAGGATTTGGCGTTATAGACTATGAAAATGGTCAATATAATGTTGTAGATTATGGCGTGATAGAAACTCCAAAAGAAGAAGTATTGCCTGTAAGGCTTGCAATGATTTATGAAGGAATAACAAGTTTAATTGATACATATCAGCCAGATGAAATGGCGATCGAAGAACTTTTTTATTTTAAAAATCAAACGACAGTTATTCCAGTTGCAGAAGCAAGAGGGGTGATTCTTCTTGCAGGCATAAACAAAAACGCAAATATATTTGAATACACGCCTTTACAAATAAAACAAGCCCTAACCGGTAATGGTAGGGCTGAAAAAGCTCAAGTTCAATATATGGTTACAGCACTTTTAGGTTTGAAATCAATTCCAAAACCAGACGATGCTGCTGATGCGCTTGCTGTTGCAATCACGCACGCAAATTTCAATCAAACGCTTTTAAATTAGTTGGCTTTCTTTTGAGCAGAGCCAGCTTTTTTGATTTTTTGCACTTCTTGTTTAACCATCTTTTCGCCTTTGTCTGCGAAATTTTGCACATCAATGCTATATCTGTAAATTAAAGCACCGGCAACCATTCCTACGACCATTCCAAAAAGTAAACACTCTTTCATATCTGTCTCTTATACACATCTCCGAGCCCACGAGACTAGGCATGATCTC
>URAC01000036.1 GCA_900545735.1 uncultured Bacillota bacterium
ATCTACACGAGCCTTATCGTCGGCAGCGTCAGATGTGTATAAGAGACAGGGTTGATTTTGTGCATTAATTAAAAAATTATTTTTAAATAAATTAAAAAATAATGAAATAAATATTGAAAATTTAATTAAATTAAATGAAATAATTAAAATTGCTAATAAAAATTATTATGAAATTGAAATTAATTGTGAATTATTTAATAATTTTATTAATTTAGATAAAAGCATTCAAGAGCTATCTCAAGAGTTAATCAAAAATGTTGATGATATAAAAAGTTTTTGCATCGGAGCTTTTTTAGGCTGTGCAACTTCAAGCATTAAGATTTCTGAAAATCCACAAGATGTAACAACTTCAGGCTATCACTTGGAGTTTGATTCTAAAAACCACGATTTCCTTCTTTTGCTTTCAGAGTACTTAGCTCAGTTTGACATCAATGCAAAAATTTTAAAAAGAAGAAACAATTTTGTTTTATATGTAAAAGATGCTGAACAAGTTAGCGATGTATTAGCTCTTGTTGGTGCCAATAATAGCGTGCTTGAATTGCAAAACGAAATTGTCAAAAGGGAATTTAGAAATAAAATCAACAGGCAAACAAATTGCGAGAGCGGAAATATAACTAAGATGGTCAATGCTAGTATGAAACAATTAGATGCAATAGAAAAGATTGAATCAACTATTGGCCTTTCATCTCTCGCTCCCGACCTAGAAGAAGTGGCAATATTAAGGCTTGCTAATCCAGAAGAATCATTGAACGATTTGCTTAAACTGAGCACTTTAAATTTAACAAAAAGCGGGCTCAATCATAGACTTAGAAAATTAATTTCAATAGCCGATAATTTAACTTGATTTTAAATTAAAAGCGTAGTAAAATTTACTTATGGAAAAATTCATTCACTTACATAATCACACTGAATATAGTTTGCTTGACGGCTGTGCAAGAATTAAAAAACTTGTAGAAGTTACTGCGGAACGCGGCTGGCCAGCAGTTGCAATCACCGACCACGGAAATATGTATGGTGCATTGCAATTTTATTCTGCTTGCTTAGCAAAAGGTATCAAGCCTATTATTGGCACTGAATTTTATGTTAGTGAAAATTTATATGATAAATCTGGCAAACAAAATTTTTATCATCAAATTTTGCTTGCAAAAAATAACGTTGGCTACAAAAATCTTTTGAAATTAAACTCCATCGCTTTCAAAGATGGATACTATTACAAGCCAAGGGTTGATTTTAAAACAATAGAACAATATCACGAAGGTTTGATTTGTTTGAGTGCCTGTTTGGCAGGCAAATTGCCTCAACTTATTTTAAGTAGGCAATTTGATGAAGCGGAAAAACTTACATTATGGTATAAATCTGTTTTTGGCGATGATTTTTATTTGGAAATTCAAAATCACGGTCTTCCAGAGCAACAAGAAGTTAACAGATATTTAAAAACTTTGTCTGAAAGGCACGGAATTAAACTTGTTGCAACAAACGACTGCCATTACATTAACAGAGACGATGCTGAGATGCAAGACATCTTGATGTGCGTTCAAATGGGTAAGCGCGTTGACGACCCTGACAGGTTAAAATTTTCAACTGACCAATTTTATTATAAAACCTATGAAGAAATGGCGGAAGCAATGAAAGGATATGAAAAAGCACTTGCAACACCTTTTGAAATTGCTGACAAAGTTGATGTTGTAATTAGGTCAAAAGCCCACGGAGATATTATTGGATTAGACAGCAAATATGTTATGCCTGCAAACGAAAACTACATCCCTAAATATGTGCCTGAAAACGGAATGACGCCTTATGAATTTTTGCGTGATTTAACAATGAAAGGCTTGAAGGAAAGATATAAGGAAGTAACGCCTGAAATTATGCAAAGGGCGGAATCCGAACTTGAAATTATCAATTCTCAAGGCTTTGTTGAATACTTTTTAATCGTATGGGATTATATCAATTATGCTAGGCAAAATGGGATTCCAGTTGGCCCTGGCCGTGGTTCTGGTGCGGGAAGTATTGTTGCTTATGCGAGCGGAATCACTCGTGTTGACCCTTTAAAATATGACTTAATCTTTGAAAGATTTATTCATAAAGAGCGTGTTTCAATGCCTGATTTTGACGTTGATTTCGATTATGATAGGCGTAGTGAAGTTATTGAATATGTTAAAAGAAAATATGGCGATGACCACGTCGCTTTGATTGCAACCTTTGGAACAATGGCGGCTAAAAACGCTATAAGAGATGTTGCAAGAACTTTAAATATGCCATATTCTGAAGCGGATAAAATAGCAAAGTTAATTCCAAATAAATTGCCTGCGGGCATCAAAAAACCTCCTGTTTTAAAATATTATTTTGGTGTAACTGGCGATGAAAAAAATGATAAGTATATCATTCCAGAATTAAGGCAACTTTATGATGATGACCCATTTGTCAAGAAAGTTTGCGATTTGGCAATCAAACTTGAAGGAACGCCAAGAAATGTTTCAACTCACGCTTGTGGAACTTTAATTGCTCCAGAAGCGGTTGATAATTTTGTTCCACTTTCTAGAAGTGGCGATGATATTTCAACTCAATACAATATGATTGAATTGGAACAACTTGGGCTTTTGAAAATGGACTTTTTGGGGCTTAGAACTTTGACTGATATTAACAAAGCCCTTATGTATATTAAAGAAGACAAGGACATTGATATCGATTTCTATGATATGGAATACGATGATAAAAATGTTTATGATTTGATATCTTCTGGAAACACTGAAGCGATATTCCAACTTGAAAGTGAAGGAATGAAAAAGTTTATGAAAGACTTAAAGCCAGACTGTTTGGAAGATATTATCGCTGGCGTGTCGCTCTATCGCCCTGGTCCAATGGATTCTATTCCAAGATATATTAAAAACAAACAAAACCCAGACAAAATTGTCTATGCCCACCCTTGCCTTGAAAAGATTCTTGATGTTACTTATGGCTGCATTGTTTATCAAGAGCAAGTTATGAAAATTTTCCAAGTTATGGGCGGTTATAATATGGGCCAAGCGGACAATGTTCGCCGCATTATGGGCAAGAAAAAAGTTGAAAAAATGCCTGCCGAAAAAAAGAAATTTATTGAAGGTTGGGAAGACCCAAGAGGCATAAGTCCAATTCCGGGAGCACTTAAACTCGGAATCCCAAGAGAAGTTGCCGAACAAGTTTTTCACGAAATGGAATCCTTTGCGCAATACGCCTTTAACAAATCGCACGCCGCAGCTTACGCGTTTTTAACTTATCAAACGGCATATTTAAAATGTTATTATGAAATTTATTTCCTTTGCTCTGTATTGAACAACAGAATTACAAATGCAGACGAAATTAAAAAATATGTAACATATATCAAATCGGAAGGATATGAAGTTTTACCACCTGATATAAACAAAAGTAAAACTTATTTCTCTGTTGAAAATGGAAACTTAAGATTTGGGCTTGCAGCAATTAAAAATGTTGGCGTTGCATTGATAGAGAATATTATTGCTGAAAGGGAAGCAAACGGCGAATTTAAAGACTTTTTGGACTTCATTAAGCGTGTAGATAGTGCTGCACACAATAAAAGATGTTTGGAAAGTTTAATTTTGGCTGGAGCGTTTGACTGTTTTGGCGTTTATCGTTCTCAACTTATGAGTATATATGATATTGCAGTCAGCAGGGAGGCGTTGGAAAGGAAGAAAAAAGCAAGCGGACAATTTTCTTTGTTTGATACTTTTGAAGATGAAAAGCCAGTTTTAGAAGATAAAATTGACTACCCTGATATAAAAGAATTTAATAAAGATGCAAAATTAAAGTTTGAAAAAGAAGTTGTTGGAATTTATATTTCTGGAAACCCACTTGACGAGCATTTAGACAAATTTAAAGATTTCAATTTGAAATCAAGTATGTTACAACCTGTTGAAGATGAGTTTGAAGAAGATGAAGACGATTCATCACCTAAATATTCAACAGATATTCAAAACGATATGAAAGTTACTTGTGGTGGAATTTTGTCTGATTGCAGAAAAACTGTAACAAAAAACGGCAATAGAGAAATGGGATTTGCGCAAGTTGAAGACCCTTATGGAACGATAGATTTGATGTTCTTCCCAGATAATTACAGAAGATTAAAATCGCTCATTGTTGATGACAATTTAGTTACAGTTAAAGGTCATTTGAGCATAAGAGATGGCGAAAAACCAACTGTCATAGTTGAAGATTTAATTCCTTGGAAAAAGGTCGAGAATCAAGAAAAAGAAGAAAACAATCAGCCATCTAAAAAACTGTATTTGAGATTTGATACGACAGATATAATTTTATATAATAAAATTGTTTCAGTTATTGCAACTTATCCGGGAGAAAGCGAAGTGTTTGTAAGATGTTTAAAAACAGGCAATGCTTTTAAAATGAACAAAACTGTTCAAATATCAAACCACTTGGAAAATGAACTTTGCGGAATATTAGATGAAGGAAATATAATCATTCAGTAATTAAAAAATGGGCAAATAGCCCATTTTTTTTTAACTCCTGTCATTGTTTACTTTTTCATAACTTTGCTCTCTGTCATACTCGCGATTATCTTCTTTACTTTCCTGCTTTTCAGGCTTGTTTTTAAACACGTGAATTCTTCCTTTCCCGCGAATAGCCATAATCACAAGCCAAAGAGCAGCAAAACCAAATATGATATAAAAGATACGACTAAACATTGATGATTGCGTGCCAAAAAATCCTGCAATGATATCATATTGCAACATTCCTATACTTAACCAATTTACGCAACCAAATAGTGTTAATAAAAAACATATAAAAGTTATCATATTTATATTTTTTGTTTTATTCAATTTTTTATACATTTTTGGCAGTCAAAATTCCATTTGTAATTACCTTTCTGTATACTCATATTGGAGGAATTTATGCAAAACGATGAATTAAAACAAAGATTTGAAGAAATTGATAAAAGATTCGCTTTCTCTGAAAAAAAAGAATCTGTTGACCTAACAAGCGTTAATAAAAAATTAGAGGGATTACAACTTTTTAGAGAAAATATGTCCGATAGAGTGCTAGCTTTAGATGCTTCTGTTAACAACTTGTTAGAAAGCGATGTGACAAAAAACGACCAAATAATTTCATTGCAAAATAGAGTTGACTCTCTTGAACAAAATAGTGTTTCAGATGAAAACCTTGCGCAAATTCAATCAAATACTGACAGCATATCAGCAATCAATAATTCAATTACAAACTTATCTGCTTCAATAGAAAGCAATACAACAAGTATAAACGATTTAATAACTAGCGATGCAGAGCAAACTGAAGATATTACCAATTTATCTTTAAACTATTCACATCTCAATAGCGATGTAGAATCAATGAGTGAAAGTGTATCAAGTTTAACAACAAAATACAATCTTCACGAAAGCAAAATACAAGTTGCTAACTCAGATATCGAAGAATTGGAAGGCCGCATAACAGCTTTAGAAAATGGTTCAGAGCAGCCTTCAAATAGCGATATTCCAGAAACTTACAACTATTTTAATAAAGCAGTTTTTAAACAAAATCAAGAAACCTACGGCTTACTAGAACATTTTTTTACTTGTTTCTTTTTAACAGACCCTACTTCAATTTGTAAGATAAAATTTAAAGCAAACGTAACTATAATTAACGAAATTACTTACACAAAAACCTTAAATGTTGTATTAAACGATGAAATTATATACTCAAAGTCATACCCTAACCTAGAGACTATTGACGATACTATTGAATTTGAATATTATTTTTATCCAACTTCAAACAATAACAATATTATTTTAAAGTCAGCTGAAAAAAACAATTTAAAGAAAAAAAGCAGAGTCAAATTCAAAGATTGCCAAATTGAAATTTTCGGAAGAAATGTTACCGTTTTAAATAAAGATTTAGGCTTAATTGTATATCCTTGTAAAGACAAATATTATTTAACAAAAAATGACTATGAAAAAGGCTATGCCAAAATTATGTCAATCAACGATTCTGCTTGGGAAGACAATTTTTTTGAAATTCCAAGAATGTGTTATGCTATAGACGATGCAAATGCAACGGCTACAGATAAAGTTGTATACACAATCTTTAATCACACTTTCTTGCCAAAAGTTACTTATGATGCAGAAAATTCTAAGTATGTTGTTGACGAAACAAATTATAAAATTTGCGGAGCATTCTCTAATGTTCATTACGCTTATACAGCTACAAGCGATGCAATTCCTATACATACTAATGGGGCAGAAACCATTGCTTTTAATGATGTTTATGCTGTTTCAACTCCTGGAGAAGACGATACGTCAATTTGCCACGGTTGTTTTGTTAAAGTAACGCACGATTATTGTCTTTGTATGAACCATATACAGGAAGTTAATATTGCAGATATAACTGTTAATGTAAACGGCGTTGCCGCTCCAGGCAAATGGGTTTGGGCGGCTCCTGTAATTTACAAAGATTGGGTTGATGTAACAAATCACCCATATCAATGTATTGGCCTTGATGAGTTCGGTCATAACTATTTCTTCCCATCGCTAAACTCCACTTACTCAGTTGATTTAGGTCTTGGAGCCCAAACAACTGCTTATGGTCAACCTGATGGTTCAATTAATGTATATATGAGTTTAGCAAATAAATTATTTAAAAAAGTATTAACTTTCAACTCTACCCTTCAACAATATGAATTGACTTCTTCTACAGTTATAGCAAATGCAAATGAATACATTGAGGGCATTTCTGATGACTACTTTATAAAAAAAGGCGAAACATGGTCTTATGTTCCGTCTTCTTCTATTACAGAATAATTTTTAGTTTTTTAATCAACATTATCGTCTTTTTTAGATTTTTTTGTTGATTTTGCAGATTTATTTACTTCTTTTGAAGATTTTTCCTTTTTAGCCGTGTCATTTTCTGATGCGGCTTTTTTCGTTCGTGGACGACCTATCTTTTTAGAAGGTTTTTCTTCTTCAACAACTATTTCTTTGTTTTCTGTTTCTGCAGTTTGCTCATTCGCATTATTTTTAAGCTGTTCATATTCTTTTTCTATCTCATTTTTATTTTCTAAAAGTTGTTCATATTCTTTTTTAGTAACAACTCCTGCTTTCAAAAGCATTTCTGCAGTTTTAAGTTTATTATTCAAATCGTTGAGTTTTCTAAGATATTCGTTGTCCTTTCTGCCCTTTTCTTCCTTTTCTTTTAAAATTTCTGCCTTTTTATCCATTTCAGTAACAATTTCTTCAACAGATTTTCCAGCCATTAACATATCTACTTCTTCTTTATAGATTGTTTCTTTCAAGATTAAAAGTTCAGACATTTTGTCCATAATATCTCTATTTTCTTCCAACAATTTATAAGCACGCTTATAGTTGTAATCCAAAATGCCCCTGATTTCTTCATCAATTATAGCAGCAGTTTCTTCGCTATATTTTGATTGATTTTGATAATCTCTTCCGAGGAAAGGTTGTGAAGAAATGTCATAGCCGATAAAGCCTAAACGTTTGCTCATACCCCATTCAGTAACCATTTTACGCGCAATATCTGTCGCTTGTTGAATATCATTTGATGCTCCAGTAGAAATATCTCCAAATACTATTTGTTCCGCAATTCTACCGCCCATACACATTGCAATTTGGTCATTTAACTTATTGTATGTCATATGTTGGTCATCTTCGCTAGGTCTGCTCATTGTGTAACCTGCAGCCATACCGCGTGGTATAATTGACACTTCTTGAACTTCATCACAATGTTCCAAAAGTTTGCCAAGAATTGCGTGGCCTGATTCGTGATATGTTGTTATCTTTTTATCTCTATCTGTAACAAGCCTGCTTCTCTTTTGTGGACCCATAATTACTTTGTTGATTCCTTCTGTCAAATCAGACATAATAATCTTAGGTCTGTTTGCTCTAGCAGCAAGAATTGATGCTTCGTTAAGCATATTTTCTATGTCTGCGCCGGTAAATCCACTTGTTATTCTTGCTAAAACTTTAAAATCTATATCGTCATCTAAAGGTTTATTGCGAGCGTGAATTTTAATAATACTTTCCCTACCCTTTACATCAGGAACGTGAACATAAATTTGTCTATCAAACCTGCCAGGCCTTAAAAGAGCTGGGTCAAGAACATCGCTTCTATTCGTTGCAGCAAGAACGATGATTCCTTCATTTGCTTCAAAGCCGTCCATCTCAACCAAAAGTTGATTCAATGTTTGTTCTCTTTCATCATTGCCACCACCTAAGCCAGTTCCTCTTTGACGACCGACAGCATCAATTTCATCTATAAATATAATGCAAGGCCTGCTCTTCTTTGCTTGTTCGAATAAATCACGAACACGAGAAGCACCAACACCAACAAACATCTCAACAAAGTCTGAACCACTTATTGATAAAAATGGAACATTGCTTTCACCAGCAACTGCTTTAGCTAACAAAGTTTTACCTGTTCCTGGAGGGCCAACAAGCAAAACGCCTTTTGGTATTCTTGCTCCAAGATTTGTAAATTTTTGTGGATTTTTCAAAAATTCAACAACTTCTTCAAGTTCAGCCTTTTCTTCGTCTGCGCCTGCTACATCTGAAAATCTTACTTTTATATTGTCAGTGGAGCGCGCTTTACTTTTACCAAAACCCATTGAGCCTTGACCGCTTTTAGTTATAGCGCGGAATATAAAGTATGCAATAATCAATATAACAAACAAACTAATATATGGCATTATTGTTTCCAAGAAAGATTCTTGCATTTGCTCTTCTGTATATTCAATACCTTTGACTCTGATTTGTTCAATTAAGTTTTCTTGTGTTGCGGAAGTTGCAACTTCGCAGTAATAATCAGAACTATTTGGAAGTTTTTTATCAGAGCCAGCCTTTTTAATCCTAAACACGCCGCCATAATAATAAACTTCTTCAACTTGGTCGTTAGATATCATTTCTGTAAATTCTTTTGGCGAAATTTTATCTCCATAAGAGTTGTTGCCTGTGAATACTAAAACGAGCAATACTATAAATACAACTGCGAATAATATCCACCATAATTTCTTTAAATTGTTATTTTTCTTCTCCATAAATCTCCTTTAAGTATAATCTGAATATTAGTTTAACACAAATAATAATTTTTATCAAAGAGTTTAAGACATTATTTTTGTCGTTTATGGGCCAATTTTACTTATTATTTGCTTTTAAAAAATCTTCGACGAGAGCGATTTTTGAAATTTTTTATGAATAGTTACTTATTTACAAAAAATGTCCCAAAATTAAGAATTTTTAGTTTTACCTTATACTATACATACTTTCATAAATTGTTTCACGTGAAACAAAATA
>URAC01000037.1 GCA_900545735.1 uncultured Bacillota bacterium
CTACACGAGCCTTATCGTCGGCAGCGTCAGATGTGTATAAGAGACAGGTTTAATACTTGTGCCAATCGCTCTGGGTCACAACGTGCGAGTTCTGCATATGCTTTAATAATAATATAATGTGGAACTCTAACGGACGCTTCCCATTTTGATACGCATTGCTGGTCAGTTTTTCTAAGTGTCTTTTTTTGAATAAAACTTGCCATTTCCTCTTGCGTCTTGCCAAGTTTTACTCGAATTTCATACAATGGGTTCATTGTTCTACCTCCTTTTAATTAAGTTTTTTATATTTTTTAAGTTGTTTACGCTTTTTAAGGCATTTTTTAGCGCGCTAAAGCGCGCTTATGCGGATAAATTTTTATATTCTAATCCGCTTTTAATCTCATATTGCCTTAATATATCTAACTCCATAATGAATTCCTTTTAAATTTAAATTCGACCGCCGAAAAGTCGACGCAAATTTTAGGCAAGCCTTTTAAAATATTGCTTTACGACTTTTTCGGCTTTTGTTTTCTCGAATTTTCTGCTCGAATTACACAAAATTTTTTATTCAAAAGTTCTATTCCTTCTGGAGTAGAACGGTCGATTTTAGGATATTTATCTTTAATAATTGTTAAAGAAGTCAACTTTCTTTCAAAAGCATATTCCTTCTCTTCACAATCATAATGTGACATTATGTCACCCCAGAATCTAAATTTTCTAAATCTCGCACCTTCAACAATTTCATTTCCACCTAAAGTAAATAATCTCTTAAAAATATTTAACTTTGGAGAAATATATGGTAATAACGGTCTTTTATTAGCAACAGCTAAATTAAAATCTGAATAATACCAAGTTTTAAATACTGTTAAAAATGGTATTTTTATAAATTTTAATTTGCCATTACTATCTCTCTTAAACCACCAATAACACCAAGAATAAGTAACTTTTGGAATATGAAACCAAACTTCAACTAGATTCTTTAAACGAATACTTAAAGAAACTACGTTATGATTTGTTCCAATAACGGTCAATTTATGATGACCTTGCTTTCGCAAACCTTCTTCCAAATAAGGCGGCATTGCGCCATCTTTTCCATCATAAACACTACCATTTTCATCCTGAACAATAACCATTCCTCTATATAATCTAGGAACTTGTCTTTGACCATTTGGAACACCAAAATCTTCAATCTCAAGTCCATAATTTCTAACTGGCTTTTCGCCTGGAAGTTGTAAATCTATTCCTAAATTTGCACAAACTGGTGTATCCGGATAAGGCAAATCAAAACCTTTCTGATTTCTGCTTTTAACATAATCATTCATTATGTTAAATAACTTTTTATGATGATGCGCTGCAATCGCTAAAAATACAGCAAATTTAGATTTTCCACGCCTTCGTTTTCCTGATATTTGTATAGAATTTGCATCATCTATTAATTCCCATGCACTCTGAAAAGATTTTGTATCGTGCAAGTTTAACCAATTTAAAAAAGGTTTATCTAAATTAATTAATTTTAAAATTATTAAAATAGGCAGTAATAGCAATATTCCAGCCAACATTATAGGCAAAAATGCTATTTCAATAATTAATTTAATTATTATTAATATCCACCTAATTAAAAACATTTATTATGCCCCTCTATAATACACAACTAAATCTGAAGGACAACCAGTAAAATCAAAAGTTACACCCTGTGCAGTTGATGGTAAAGATAAATAATGCAAATCATAACAATTTAAAAAAGCATTTGCAGCTATTGTTATTCCATCTGAAACATATATATAATTTACATTAGATACGCCACTAAAAGCATTGTTATTAATTTCTTTTACTGTCTTATTATTGTTTATATTTGGCACATAAACTTTTGTTGTATCTTGAAAAATATTGGATATTCCATTTGAACATCCTTTTACATTATAATAAGCTGGCGAAAATGAAGTTGTATTTCCACTACTTGAATATCCCTGAAAACTTAAACTTTTGGTCACATTTGTAATTTCTTTAACTAAACCACATACAGAACAAGTCATTGTATTATTTAAATAATCATAACTTGAATCAGTATATGTGTGGTGAGAAGGAACTGCTTTTAATTGCTCAAATCCACAAACAGAACAAGTTCTCTTTTCTTCTCCAGCTGTCGTACAAGTATATTGAACTACTGTTTCATATTCACCATAAGTATGAGCGTGAACAGAAACATCTTCTTCATTGATTTTTGATGCTTCCATTCCACCATAAACTAATAAATTTGTCGTTGTGTCGTAATACAAATACACTTCACTTGTATCATCTGGATTAACATATAAATTTAAATGATTCCCTTCTAACGTATTTGCGTTTAAATTGAATAATTCATAATCTGTTGTGGTTTCATATTTGCCATCAACTTTTATTGCTTCCGCAAGTTCAAAAGTCGTTTCCGTCATTCGAATAACCCAAGTACCTGCTCCTTCAATGTCATAAAGCCAATAGCCATCATATTCATAATTTACGGGACTTTCATATGTAATTACATTTGAATATATATAATCACCAGCTCCTGAGTCATACATAATTTTAAGTTCATATGTTTTCCCTGTTTCCATTGGCATATATTCTATTGTTAAAAGCGTTGTTAAATCAAAACTTGTTACATTGCCAATAACATATGATGCTGTTACATCTGAACCTACTTCAGTATAGTACAAATTAATTGTGCCTTCAGATGGATTGATTTCTGGAATTAATAATAAATTTTCTTCAATTTCAATTACAACATCTAATTTCGATATCGCTTCAGTTTCTTCAGTATCACATCTTGTACAAGTTCTATGTTTTGAACCTTCTTGTGTGTAGGTTGGGTCAACATCAATTTCCCATTCGCCAAATTCGTGGCCAAGGGCTGAACTTCCTTCAACTTTCGTTAATTGAACTTCGCCACAACGCGAGCAAGTTTCCTTGTCGAATGCTGGAGATGTACAAGTTGCGGGTATCCTTTCCGCATTACTTCCGCCAATAGTTATTTGGTCAAAAGTATGACCAATACCAAGAATTGAAAATGTTTCTTCTTCGCCACATATTTCACATTGTAAATGTCTTGTAATTCCAATACATTCATTTCCTTCTTCGCTAATTATTGTAAAACTATGGGCTGTTGCTGCTATTGTTCTAGTTTCAGTTTCTCCACATTCACAGGTCCTTTGCTCTTGTCCTTCTTCAGCGCAAGTTGCAGCTGTTATTACTTGCCATTCGCCAAAAGTATGTTCATGCGGTTCTTCCGGTTGCTCTTGCTCAATGTTGTTTTCAGCTTTCGCTGTTAAATTTCGACTTAAAAATATTGAACCAACTAACAATGAACAAGAAATTATTAATGTTATAAATATTGTTAATAAAATTTGTTTCTTTGTCATTCTTCACCTTCCTTTTAATTTTTTACGTTAAATGTAACATTTGAATATACAAGTTCTGAAGGTACTTGAGTTAAAACATTTCCTGAATAAGAAATTGTTCCATTACTAAAATAACAATTTGCACCTTTAATATTATTTTTTGTATCAGCAAATATATCTAACTCATTATTTCCTTGTACATCTACATTTATATTAAATTGATTTAATGTTAAAGAATAATCTCCACCTGATAAGAAGCCAACAATAACACCTGAATAACAAACATCTCCATTTATTGTTAAACTACCATTAAAATTAATATTTTCTAGTATTGTATCTGCATATCCTAATCTTCCAAAAACTGAACCAACATAGGAATATGTGGAAGCATAATTTGTTGTAGGTTCACACTTAACATTACAATTTAATGTAATATTTGTTACATTTACATAATAAGCAAACGCATTACCAATTAACCCACCAACAGTCATATCTCCAGAAATATTGCCTGATATATAAATATTATCAATAACACTTCTTTCAACTACATCATCTGTAATTGGAGAACCAACATAATATGCAACTAAACCTGCTGTGTTCCCTTGACCATTATTTGTTGTTATATTGATATTTACTAATCTAATATTTATCAAAGTAGCACAATTAGCCCTTCCAATAAATGCATTTCGTGCATCACTTCTTATGCTTGTTAAATTTCTAATTTCATAATTATTTCCGTTATATGTTCCTTCAAAGAAATTATTATCACTAATTGATATAGGTGTATATTCAACATTTTGCATTTCAATATTTGCAGTTTGTAATATCGTATATCCATTAAATGTTAATGTTTGTGATAATTCTGAAAATTTGTTTAATTCTTCAGGTGTAGAAATTGAATAAGTCCTAATATCTGAATTTTCGTCAAATTCTAAAATTGAATAATAACTTTCTTCAAAAACTGCATAAAAATTTGTATTTTCTGTTATTTGATAAGAACCCAAATTAACAATTGTAGCCCTATCTATAGACCAACCTTTAAAGGTATATTTAACATTACCAGTTTTAGTTGGGATATAATCTTGAGTTACAACTTCGCCAATTTTTACAACTTTAGCAGAAACAGCTTCATCATCTACATAAAATACTGCTTCAAAAGTTTGACCTTCATAAGCTTGATAAGCTTTTAAAAGTTCATTCAATCTTGAAATTTCAGAATTTAATTCAGCTATTTGCGCATTTAAACTTTGAATTTCTAAATTTTTGTCAATTATAATTTGCTCATTTTCGCTTTTATTCTCTAGTAATTCATTGTTTGCATTCGTGAGTTCCGTAACTCTATTAGTTAATTCTGTTACACTTTTTGTTTTGGTATCTAATTGCGCTTTTAAGTCTTGTAATTGTTTCTCTAATTCTTGCAAACTATTAGCGCCTTCTAAATATCCTTCTTTTTTTGCATTTTCTAAATCTGTTGAAGTGTAAAGCCCTGTTCCATTTAATCCTTCTTGAACTTTTTCATAATTCGTTACACCCCAATAAATCAAAAATGCAATACCAACTAACAAAAGAATTATTAATGATATTATTAAGCCCTTTTTAGCATTTTCGCTCATCATAAATCTCCTTTTAATTCTGCAATATTTAATCGGAATCCATAATCGCTAAAATATTGCATCAAAAATTCTGCTTGTTCTGCACCTTCAGTTGATAATTTTAATTTCGTTTTATTGCTTAAAAACTCAACTAAAATTTTTAATTCTGATGTGCAAATTTGATTATTATTAGTATCGTAAAAGTCTACTTCAATTTCAGCTGATACTGAACCTGATGTTATTACTGCATTGAATAAAATGTAATCATTCATTTTAACTTCATACTGTTTTTCAATGCCGTTAAAATCTTCAACTTTTGTCAAATCTATTTCAAAAGTGTAGATATTGCTATCACCCACTTTTGCTAAGGTCACGCTTGAACTTTTATATTCAAAGCTTTGTGTTACAAATTGATTTTGAATGTCTATTTGTCCATTTATATAACTCTTAGAAGTAACTTCTTTATATAATTGAATTCCACAAACTAAGCCTCCAATTATTATCGCTCCAGTTATAATGTAGAAAACTACTTTTTTACCACCTTCACTTTTTAATAATATTGCAAGGCCTATACAAATAGCTATTCCAATTGCACAATATATAACAACAGATATTATTCGTTCAAAAGTCGCTAAACAAAGTAATTGATTTATCATAGGATTACCTCCTCAAATTCAGAGTTAATCGCGTTTTCTTCAATGTTTAACAAAATTGTACTTTCGTGCTCTAATTTCTTTAATTTTGTGTCTTTTAATGAATTATCTAAAAAGTTTATAGTCTTAGAACCTGTCAATGTAATTTTGTTTAATGTAACGCCTTCAAAAGCATTGAAATCAAAACCGACAAAATTTATTTCATTATCTGTGAAATAGCTTGAATTAACATCAATTTTAATGTTTATTTCCGCTCTTGGCATTTTGCTTAAAGTCTCTTTTGTCGCTACAGATAAATATGCAACTTCTCCTTCGTAAACTTCACTAGTTCTAAATAACAAATCTTTTTCTGTTAATGTATAAACAATCCTTTCTTGCCAATAAGTTGTATCGATTGATGTATCTTCACCATATTTTGAATTGCAATTAATTTGTCCAAATAAAGATTGTGATGCCCTTGTTACTCCGTTTGCTTCATAATGGAATTTCAAAACTGCATAATTAAATATTTGGTCAGTTATGTTGTCTTCAACAAATTTACCTTTTGCTTCATCAAAAGCATAAACAGTAAAATATTTCGACAAGTTCAACGTTATGTAATAGTCGCCATAACCTCGTGAATTTGTTTTAACTGCGTTCATTACATCACCAAAAACAGCTGCCCAAAAATAGTAATAAGTTACTTCATATTTAATTAACCAACCTTCAGTGCTTGTAGTTGTTCCTGTCAATTGAATTTGATATGGCTTATTATCTATTTTGATAATTAACTTAGCATTCCTATTTAATTGTGTTGCTAAATTACCACCATTCCATGTAGTCATGTTTGTTGTGTCGTAATAAGTGAAGCCAGAATTTACATATTCTTGAATTTCTTCTTCTGTTTTGCTATTGCCACAAACTAAATTATATGAACCTAAATGTTGCATTCCTGTAGAACGGCAAGCTGTATGTTCCAGAGAATAATCTGTAAAATAATTTAATTTCATTTCATATAGCTCTTCACCATTTTTATTGACATTATCTAAAACATTGGCATGAAATAAATATCTATTCTCGTAATATTCAATCTCAGCTTCAGATAATTCTTGTTTATCTTTTATTTCTAAAATATCGACTGGTGCTTGGTCACTTATATAGTTGATTCCAACAGTCGTTTCTTTTATAAATAACTTGAAATATGCAAATAAGCCAATCGCTATCATTGCTATGATTGTTAGTATAATTAAAAGAATATTTACTATCTTTTTTCCTACTTCCATATCCTTCCTTTTAAGCCCTATAGGGCGAGTTTGTAAAAAAAAGGCCAAGACCGCTATTGGCCAGCCTTTTTTAATTAAATATTAAATTTTATTACTGCATTTTCTGTTTCAAGTGTATTTTCATCTTGTGTAGGTTCTTGAACTTCTTCTTGCTGTGTGTTATTTTTAAATACTTCTTCTAAGTATTCAATATGACCTTTGCCTTTAACTTTTGCAATTATACCAGTTATGCACATCGCAATAATAGCAACTCCAATCACAACACCTAAAGCAATAGAAATTACTTTTCCGACAATCTTATTCATTAATTCCCTCCTTTTAAAAATTTTTTATAATAAGCAAATTTAAAATAGTTGTATAGGTTAAAAGTTTTAGGCATCACCTCCTTATTTTGTTTTCAAAATTGGTGATGGTTGGTAGGAGAAATAGTTAAAACGAAAACAAAAAATTTTTTAACATAAAGAAAACCAACCAACTAGTCTATTAAGCACCAATTGGCGCAGAAATAGCATATTGAGCCTTGCACGCTTCACGCTCTGCTTTTATGTATCTATCAAGCGATTTGAAGTTACCAGGAACTAATCCTCGATTTATGCAATAAGCCTCGTATCTGTCTAAATTAATCAAAGGTTCTTTATGACTCTGCATATTTACTTTTTCTGAATAAGCATTCATACTTAGTTGCTGATTTGGCTCTTCAAATAAGTTGATTTGACCTTCCAAGATTGAATTGTTGTTTTCTTGTGTCATTTTTACCTCCAAATTGACAGAATTTCTGTCTTTTTATTAATATATGCGAGATTTTATAAATTGTCAACTATTTTTTGACAGTTTTTATAAATTTTTTTAAAATTTTTATATATTGGAGATGAAAATATGGAAATTTTAATCAGATTAAGAAAAAATGCAGGACTAACTCAAAAAGATATATGTAAAATAATTAATGTTTCTCGCAGCACTTATAATGGTTACGAGTTAGATAAATTTGAACCCAATATTGAAACTTTAAAAAAATTAGCCGATTTTTATAATATTTCGGTTGATTATTTAATCGGACACAGACAAAACAATAAGATTGATAAATCTGGGCTTACAAATACACAAAAAAATATAATTGACATCGTTAGTCAATTAAACGAAACACAAGCAAATAGAGTCGAAAGTTATGCGATTGCAAAACTTGAAGAACAACAAGATATGCAAATGAAATACGAAAATAAAAAAATAAACTAAGGGAATACAATGAAACAAATATTTAGTTTAATCTTTATTTTTATAATATCTGTTTTTTCTTTTAGTGCTTGTAATTTAACCCCCAAAAACGAAATTACGGCAGAATTTGTAAGATTTAGTATTGGTGAAAGACAAACAGATTATTATTTAGATTTCACAATTAAGTTTAAAAACCAAACAAGTAAAGAATTACTTCTTAATCAAAGTGATTTCTTTATCGAAATAAATAATGAGCAAAAAACAATAATCACATTTTTATACGAGTACGATGAAGTTTTTATAAGTTCAGCAAATTTAATACTAGAAAGCTATGAAGAAAAAAATCTAAGGTTACGAGTAACTTCGAATATCAATACTGTCTCTTATACACATCTGACGCTGCCGACGATAAGG
>URAC01000038.1 GCA_900545735.1 uncultured Bacillota bacterium
AGATCATGCCTAGTCTCGTGGGCTCGGAGATGTGTATAAGAGACAGGGACGCAATTTCTGACCCACTTTTAGGCTATATTTCTGACAACACATATTCGTCTATGGGGAAAAGACACCCATATATTTTGATAGGAACTTTGGGAATGTGTGCCATAAATTTAATTATTTGGCTTGTTCCGCCAAGCAGCCCTGAAATTGTTAAATTTTTATGGATTTTATTGTCGCTTTTGCTTGTTCAAACATTTTGTACTTTTTTTTCTACGCCATATTTAGCGTTAGGGCTTGAAATGACAAAAGACCCGCACGAGCAGACTTCTTTACAAAGCTACAAAACGATTTTTTCGTTGCTAGGAATGATGTTGCCAAGCGTTTTTATGTTTTTGTTTATGCCTTCAGGCAACAGCTCGCAAGGGCAATTAAACATTGCAGGATATGTTGACATCGCTTATGTTTCTTCCTTGACTTGCCTGATTTGTGGTTTGATTACATTTTTTGGAACGCTAAAACACGGCGTTTGTTGCAAGATGGATTATCCTATGAAAAAAGAAAAGTTTTCTTCCGTCTTTAACGATTTTTTTAATATGCTCAAAAAGAAAAATTATAGGAATATTATTTTAGGATATTCAGTTAGTTTGATTGCATCATCAATTTTGACTGCCTCTGGGATTCATATGTTCACATATTGCTTTCATTTTAACAGTCAGCAAATTTCCATCGCAATGGTCGCTTTGATTTTTGGCGCTATATTTTCTCAATTTTATTGGACTAAAAAGTCAGTCAAAAATGGCAAAAAATCAACTTTAATTCACGGTTTGTGCCTTGGAACGCTGGGCATTTTGCTTATTTGGGTCTTGTTTATGCTAAGAGATTTATTCGCCACAACAGTGCTGTTTTTTATAACTTTGCCGCTTGTTGCCTTTGCTGGATTTGGAACAGGCGTGCTTTATACGCTTCCAATTTCGATTTTTAGCGACATTCTGGCATCGGACAAGGATTTAATCGGAAAAGATAAAACCGCCACTTATTCTGGGATTATGACGCTTTCAAATAAGATGGCTAATGCTTTTTCGTTGTTTTTAATAGGAGTTGTTTTAGATTTAATTAAGTTTAACGCGGCATATCCTGTTCAGCCAGCAAGCGTTCAATTAGGCCTTGGCAATATGGTTATTTTTGGCGTTGCACTGTCGCTTGTGTTGTCGATTTATTTCTATAAAAAATTGTAAAATTTTTCTTTTATATAATTACAAATTGCGTGATATTTCGCGCGATTTTTTTATTAGTGTAGCAAATATATTACTGGCAAGGGGAGTATTATGTTTGAAAAATTTATTCCGCAGCCTTTTCTAGACGCTTTAAATAAAATCAACTTCAAACAACTTAACGAAATTCGATTTCGGGCATATAAGCCAGTTGTTGTTTATCTTGGCGGAATGGCATATTTTTTAAGCAACAATGGAATTAGCACAAATATAAAAGAAGCCTTAACTTGCGATAAAGAAAGTTTGGAAGAAATTGTTTTTAGAGCAAGCGAATGCTCAATTTATGCCGTCAATGAACAGATTAAAAATGGATTTTTAACGGTCAGTGGTGGATTTAGAATTGGGCTTGGGGGAACGGCTGTTTTTGAAGGAGATAAACTCAAAACAATCAAGAATTTTGTTTCTTTAAATATCAGAGTCCCACATATTGTGAAAGATTGCAGTTTGACCGCTTTTAAATATATTTTAGAAAACAAAAGATTGAATAATACGCTGATAATTTCTCCGCCAGGGGCTGGGAAAACGACATTTTTAAAAGACTTTGTTTATCAACTATCACAGCGTAATTTTTCAGCAAATGTGCTTGTTTTGGACGAGCGTGGAGAGATTGCAAGCATCAATGAAAAGGGTGAAAGTTTGCTTGAATCTAACTTTTGTGATGTTTTGTCGTATATGCCAAAACCCTTAGGAATAAATTTTGGGATTAGAGCGCTTGCTCCAAACTTGATTTTAACTGATGAATTGGGCTCTAAAGAAGATGTGGAAGCGTTGTATCACGCTGGAAATTGTGGCGTTAATGTCATTGCTTCAATCCACGCTGCAAGTTTGTTAGATTTAAAGAAAAAAATTGAATTTTCAAGCATTTTGAAAGATAAATTTTTTACAAGATTTGTCATTTTATCATCGCGCGAAGGGCCAGGTACTTATGAAGGAATTTTCGATGAAAATTTTGAAAGGATTTTATAAAAGTAGGAGAGAAAAAATTGAAAATTTTGCTTCTTTGTTTGATTGTTACTTGTTGCACATACATAGGTTATGGGCTTTCTTCTTACTATCGCAAAAGGCATAAAATTTTTCGAGATTGTCATTCTTTTTCAAATAAATTGATTGTTGAAATTAACTTTGCCAAAAACAACTTAAAAGAAATTATCACAAATTCTATTAACTCCTATAGCAGCGATTTTAAAGGGATTTTAAACGGATATTTAAACTATTTGAACAGCGATGCAAAAATTTTAAATGACGAACAACTTTTTAAAAAAAATTCAATGCTTTCGCAAGACGAAAAACAAACAATATTTTTATTTTTCAAAAGTTTAGGACGATACGATGCGCAAAGCCAAATTATTGAGATAGAACATTTTCAGCAAAAATTTGAGCAACTTGAAAATTATGCTGATGCTGAAAACAAAAAATATAGCGCCCTCTATATCAAATTGGGATTGTTATTCGGCGTTTTAATCGCAATTTTGCTTATTTAAAAGGAGAGAAAGTATGGGTGTTGAAATCATTTTTAAAATTGCTGCTATTGGCATTTTAACAGCGGTTGTTAATCAAGTTTTAAAGCATTCAAACAAGGAAGAAATTGCAACATTGACAACTCTTGCTGGGCTAGTCATTGTTCTTATTATGGTTTTAAATTTAATTAATGAACTTTTTTCGACTGTAAGGACTATGTTCAATCTTTAATTTGTAAGGAGAAATTTTGGATATTTTCAGAATTATAGGAGTGGGGCTTGCCACAGCGATAACTGCTTTGATTGTTAAGCAGGTTAAACCTGAAATTGCACTTATAGTGGGTGCTGCTGGCGGAGTAATAATGCTTTTAATGCTTGTTGACAGCGTAACAAGTATTTTATCTGTGTTTAGTTCACTTACTCAAAAAAGTGGCCTTTCCACTGGCATATTTTCTGCCGTTTTAAAGATAATTGGCATAGGCTACATAACTGAATTTTCCGCCAATTTATGTGTTGATGCAGGTTCGAGCAGCATAGCAAACAAAATCCTTCTTGCAGGCAAAATTTTGATACTTGTTTCAGCAATTCCTATTATTACAAACTTGATAGACATCATTGCGGGGTTGTTGCCATGACAACAATAAGACAACAATCTAAAATCGCTTTTTATAGAAAATTTAACAGCAAAAATTTCTTTGTGAAGTTTGTTATTTGCCTGTTTATTCTTTCTGTTTTAATAAGTTATCTTAATCCCAATTATGAGATAGTTCTGGCTGAAGAAAATGATTCTGAAAATCTTCAAGTGGAATTGGAAGAAACAATATATTCTCAATTAGAAAATTTAGATTTGGCACAAATTGAAAGCGTTTTAAAAAGTTTGAGTGAAGACCAATTAGATGTATTTGGAGTTAGCAACTTTGGCGATAAAGTTAAGCAAATAGTTTCAGGTGAGTTTGCAGAAGGGCAAAAATCCATTTTCAGCGCTGTTATCAACTTGATTTTTGATGATATTCTTTCCTTTGTCCCTTTGCTTGCAAGTATAATTATTATCTCAATTATTTGTGGCTTTTTAAGCAATTTGAAGAGCGATAATAGTGGAAAGGGCGTGGGAGATATAATCCACTTTGTGTGCTATGGGGTTGTCATTTCAATAGTTATGGCGGCAGTTGTAAATTTGATACAGCTTACAGGCAAGACAATCAATGGGCTGCAAAGTCAGATGGAAGTTGTCTTTCCCATTTTGCTAACGATAATGACGGCGATTGGCGGCTCTATGAGCGTTTCAATTTATCAGCCTGCTGTTGCCTTATTGTCCAGCGTAATAATGCGTGTTTTTACTTCTGTTTTGATGCCTATATTTATATTTTCAATCGTTTTTACAATCATTTCAAATTTGACATCAACTGTAAAATTGGACAAATTTACAAAGTTTTTTCAATCCACATTTAAGTGGATAATTGGTGGCATTTTCACAATTTTTATGGCGTTTTTGTCCATACAAGGAATAACTGCTAGCACTTATGATGGGGTGTCTATCCGCACAGCAAAATATGCCATTCGTTCCTATGTGCCAATCTTAGGTGGATATCTCTCTGAAGGCTTTGATGTAATTATGGCTTCTAGTGTGCTAATTAAAAATGCCATAGGTGCGAGCGGATTGCTCTTGATGTTTTCAACAATTATTTCGCCCATTGTCAAAATAATAGTCTTTATATTGGTTTTAAAACTTGCTGCAGCAATTTTAGAGCCGCTTACAGACCCTAGAATTTCCGATTTTATCTATTCGATTTCAAAGAGTTTGACGATGCTTATAGTTATGATTTTGGGCGTTGCTTTTATGTATTTGATTACAGTTGGCTTGATTATGTGTACAGCAAATTTTGTTTAAAAGGAGGATAAAATGAGTTCGATTTCGTCTTGGATTTTGTCTATCGCTGGCATCAGTGTTATTGGAGTTTTGGTTGAACTCGTTTTGCCTAATGGACAAACAAAAAAATATGTTAAAGGTGTTTTTGCTTTTGTTGTGGTAATGGTCATTATAACGCCGCTTCCAAAACTTTTGGGAAACGATTTTCAAGTTGATGATATCTTCGAAGAAGACGCAATCATAATCCAAGAAGACTTTGTCTATCAAATAAATAGGGATAGGTTAGAAAAAATTGAAGAGATGATAGAAGGAGATTTAAAAGATGAAGGATTGGAAAATGTGCAAGTAAAAATCAATGCAAACATTTTTACAAATGAAATGACAATAGATGCTGTTTTTGTCGATTTATCAAATTTAGTGATAACGGAAAAAGGCGAGCATAAAAATACTAACGAAATAATAATTAATATTATTTTAAAATATGTAAGTGTTGAAAAATCAGATATTGTAATTGATTAAAAGGTTGGGAAGTATGGAAAATAAAGAACAAGAAAACAAAAATGAAAAAAATCAGTCTGAAAAAAAGAACACAAGTTTATTTGGTGGAAAGTTTTTTCAAAAATTGAAGGGAATTAAACACATCGAATTGATTGTCGCTGTTGTGCTTGGAGCAATTATTCTTTTAATCTATATTTCTTCTCTACAATCAAACAACACAACTAAACAAACTTCGACACAATCAATTACTTCAATTTCGGAATATTCCGCATTTTTAGAAAATAAACTAGCAAATGTATTAGCAAATATCGAAGGCGCTGGAAATGTTACAACAATGATAACCTTCGAAAGCGGCACGGAATACATTTACGCTACCAATGAAGAAACAAAAACAAACACTAACACAAGTTCAGACTCAACAACATCGACCACAACATCAACGAGTTCTCCTTATGTTAAAAACAATCAAGGCTTGCTGGTTAAGGAGGTCCTGCCCAAAATTAGTGGAGTTGTAGTTGTTGCAAGCGGAGCGAAAGATACAAAGGTTAAACTTGAAATTATCAAAGCAGTTCAAGCGGTCTTGGAAGTTCCAATCGCAAATATAGAAGTGTTGGTTGGAAAATAAAAATTAAAAGGAGAATGTTATGTTAAGTAAAAAGAAAAAAATCATCATTTTAGTCGTTATGGTTGCTTTATTGGTGGTAACGGGTTATTTGAATATTGCATTGAACAATAATGTAACAACTCAAACTTCAACCACCACGACAACAGATTTCTATGCGGGTTATAGAAGCGATAGACAAAATTCTAGAGAAACAGCAATTATGTATTATGACAGCATTATTGCTAGCGCAGATTCTTCAGAAGAGGCTAAAGCTCTCGCTACTCAAAGCAGACAAGAACTCATCGATGCGATGGAAAAGGAACTTGTTGTTGAAGGCTTGTTAAAAAGCGCAGGTTTTGAAGATGCAGTGTTAACAACAACTAGCGAAAATGTAAATGTCATTGTAAAAGCAGGCGAACTTTCCGCTGGCGAATTAGCAAAAATTGGCAAAATTGTTCAAGAACAAACTGGAAAAAGTTTAGATAACATCAAAATTATTCCTGCCGCTTAAACTTTCATAAAAATACTTGCTTATTTTTAAAAATTAGGTTAATATAATATTATTAAAAGTTTGCTCTAACTTGGCAAACTTTTAGGTATTTGGAGAGATTATGAGTGAAGAAAGAGATTTAATAATTAAAAATAAGGGTAAAATCACTTGCAACAGAAGCATACTTTTATCAATTATTAATCTTGCAACAAAAGAAATTTGCGGAGTCAGCGGGTTGACTTCATCTTTTAAAGCAAAAGTTTCCAATTTTTTCACTAGAAATAATCACGAGGGCGTTTCAATAAGGTTCAATCCAAATGGTTCACTTTCAGTTGATGTTTATATCAGAATTTACTATGGCTATAGCGTTCCAGACATTGCGTATAAAATTCAAGAAAATATCAAAAATGGCATCGCTGCTATGGTCGATATGAAAACAACAAGGGTTAATGTCCACGTTATGGGTGTAGACTTTGAAACAAACGAACAACCAGTTACAGCATAGAGAGAGATAAAATGAGAAGAGATGCAAGAGAATTAGCATTTAAATTAATTTTTGAAAGTGAGTTCAATAGTCAAATTGATGTTGAACTTTCTTTTATGTCAGATTTAGAAGAAGTTGTCTTAACTGACGAAGAAAAGAAGTTCGCCAGTCAATTATTTGAATTGTATCAATACAACAAAGAAGAGATTGAAGATGAAATTTCAATAAGATTAAAAGGATATGAATTAAATAGGGTGTATAAAGTTGATATTGCACTTTTAAAATTGGCTTTAACGGAACTCAAATATTATAAAAAAACTCCAGCGCCAGTTGTCATTAATGAAACGCTTGAATTATGTAAAAAATATTCAACAGAAAATAGCCCTAAATTTTTAAATGGTGTTTTAGGTGCGTTAGTCTAAAAGGGTAAACAATGCAAGAAAATGCGATTTCAGTTTCAAAATTATGTGGTTATATAAAAAGCATCTTCGACAGCGAAGAATTGCTTCATAATATTTCAGTTTATGGGGAAATAAGCGGCCTTTCCATATCTCACGGAAATGCCTTTTTTGATTTGAAAGATGATAAAGCCCTTATTCCTTGCGTCTATTTTGGCATAATGGAAGAACTTAAAAATGGTGATAAAATTATCGCAGTGGGTTCGCCAAATTATTACGTTAAGGGCGGAAAATTAAATTTTAATGTCATCAAAACAACTCCTTTTGGACTGGGTGAAATCTATAAAAAATTTTTGGAAACAAAAGCCAAATTGGAAAGCGAAGGGTTGTTTGATGAAAGCCGCAAAAAAGAGTTGCCTAAAAATATCAAAAGAATAGGCGTTGTAACCAGCGAAACGGGAGCAGTCATTCAAGATATTATTAATATTATAACAAGAAGGGACGACAGCGTAGATATTGTGCTATACCCTTCAAGCGTTCAAGGCATTTATGCTGAAAATGAAATAATAAGCGGCATAAGATTTTTGGACGACTATGATGTTGATGTCATTGTTGTTGCTCGTGGTGGCGGCTCATTTGAAGATTTGAATGTTTATAATTCCGAAAGATTAGCTAGAATAATTACAGAATGTAAAAAGCCAATCATTTCTGCTGTGGGCCACGAAACAGATTACACAATAATAGATTTTGTGTCCGATTTAAGGGCTCCAACGCCTTCTGCGGCCGCGGAGTTATTAACAAAGCCTAAGAATGATAGAAAGTTAAATTTGCTTGCCAATTTTGAGTATATAACGCAACAAATAAAGCAACAAATTTTGGATAAATATGATTTTATTGAAGATTGCAAATCTCAATTCAAAAGTTTATTTGTAAATAAAATTAGAGAAAAAGAATATCAACTTGCATTAATTCAAAAAACGCTAGAAAAACATAATCCGAAAGAACTTTTGAATAAAGGCTATGCGTTTATAGAAAAAGACAATAAGAGTGCAAGGATTGACGATTTACAAATCAACGATAAAATTAACATAATTTTGAAAGGCGGAAGCATCGTTTCAAAAATTGAAAAAATTAACAAAAATTGAATATGAATATTTGTTCGCATTAAAAATAAAAATCGCTTAGGATTAAGATTTTTAAATTGTTTAAAAGGGGAGAAAAATGGAAGAGAAGAGAGATTTTGAAAAATGGGAAGAAAGATTAAATCCTGTCTCTTATACACATCTGACGCTGCCGACGATAAGGCTCGTGTA
>URAC01000039.1 GCA_900545735.1 uncultured Bacillota bacterium
CTACACGAGCCTTATCGTCGGCAGCGTCAGATGTGTATAAGAGACAGGATTATGAGTTCGAAATACATAGAAATTTAATTTCAAAAGCGTATAACAATTTTAGCGAAATTAAAAAGGCCTATCCAAATAAAGTCATTTCAACAAATACTATAAACGATAGACTTACAGAAAAAGATGTTTACTCTTTTGTTTTAACTAAAACTTATGATTCAATAAAAACAAAAGAAGAAGAAAAATTGGCAGAATATTGCAGCCGTTATGGATACACGCAAAATCAATTTAATTCTCTTAAACTTTGGATGAATGAAGGCATTAAAATTAGAGAAGAAGGCAAAGAGAATTTGTTCTGCAAAGAAGATAGCGTTAAAAGCCAAAACAAAATTACTTATCGCTTTCTTGAAAAAGGCGACCCTCTTGGAGCAATTCTTGGCGAAATTACGAATTGTTGTCAATCAATCAACAATGTCGGAGAAAGTTGTTGCAAGCACGGTTTAAGCAATCCAAATGGCGGCTTTGTTGTGTTTGAATTAAACAACAAAATTATTGGACAAAGTTGGGTATGGTATGACGAACGCTCAAAAAAGATTTGTTTAGATAATATTGAAATTCCAAGGTCAGCAAAATACAATGCCACAAAAACGGAATCCGACTTTATAGGCTGCTTAAAGCGTTTAAGCGAAGGCTTTAAAACGGAAATGGCAAACAAAGGCAAAGAGGTTTCTATCGTATCTATGGGCAAAGGATATAACGACATCTTGGAGGTCGCATTGGGCTCGTTCAATGAAGTATCTCCTAAAGAAGTTTTAGCAACTGCGGTTTTACAATCTGGAGAAACACCTATTCGCTTAATTGGAAACGCCCCATCTGGTGTTTACACAGATGTAAATCAAGGTGAATTGATATTAGAATAAAATGCAATTTTGTAATTGCATTTTTTTGTTGATTGTTTGTTATATTTGTCGATTTATAAAGCAAATGCCTTTGGATATAAAAAATTCTTGAAATTTATTTGTTAATATGATAAAATACACTATGTTAAAAGTTGGATTATATGGAAAATAAATTAAATATAGGTTTATTTATCGACACATTTTATCCTATGATAGATGGGGTTATAAATGTTGTAGATAATTACGCTAGAAGGTTAAATAAAATTGCAAATGTAACGGTTTTTGCACCAAAGTCAAGATATGACAATTTCGATGACAGCACTTTGCCATATAAGGTTGTGCGCTGTAAACGCTTTAATTTGAAATTTTTAAAATTGGATTATGACCTTCCACTCCCAAGTTTAGATAAGAACTTTAAAAAAGCAATCAAAGATGCAAATTTAGATATAATTCACATTCACTCACCTTTCTCAATAGGAAAAATGGCTGCAAGTTATGGCAACAAACACAACATTCCAGTTGTCGCAACAATGCATAGTCAATTTAAAAAGGATTTTTATAAATCCACAAAAAGCAAAGTTTTAACAAACATAATGCTTGATATTATCGCCCACACATTCAACAAATGCGATGTGCTTTGGACAATGAATCCAGGCTGTGCAAAACTTAGCAAAGAATATGGATATAAAGGTCAAATAGACATCGTTCCAAATGCAACAGACTTGGTCAACGAATTTGCGCAAGACGAAATTGCAAGCTTTAAAAAAGAAATTTCTGCAAAATATGATATAAAAGAAGATGAAAAAATTTTCATAAATATCGGCAGGTTAAACAAACTTAAAAATCTAACTTTTGTTATCAATGTTTGCAAATTGTTGAGCGAGAAAAATTTTAAATTCAAACTTTTATTGATTGGCGATGGCAGCGATAAAAAATATTTTGAAAATAAAGTTAAAAACGAAAATTTACAAGATAAAATAATCTTTGTTGGCAGGGTTTCATCAGTCGAAGAAAAGAGCAAGCTATTTGCAATATCAGATTTGCAAATTTTCCCTTCA
This sequence comes from uncultured Bacillota bacterium, assembly GCA_900545735.1. GTDB lineage: Bacteria > Bacillota > Clostridia > Christensenellales > UBA1242 > UMGS687. The sequence goes on from URAC01000039.1 coordinate 1,949, forward strand.
TATTATGATACAGATGGAATTGTTCGCATAGAAGCCGCAGCATTTTATGTTCCAACAATTTTTATTGAAAACAGCCTAGCGTCATCAACAATAACTAACGATGTCAATGGATATATAGGCAAAAACAATAAAGAAAAGTTCGCTCAAAAAATAATAGATATTTTCAGCGATGAAGAACTTTATAACAAAGTAAAAATCAAATGCCACGAAGATTTATACATAAATTGGGATAGTTTGATGACCGATGTCTTAAAAAAATATAAAAATTTAATTGAGGAGAAAAAATGCAAAAAGATTTAATTTCTGTTATCGTTCCTTGCTACAATATGGAAAGATTTTTGCCAGATTGTTTTGAAAGTTTGACACATCAAAATTATAAAAATTTGGAAATTATTTTTGTCAACGATGGTTCAAAAGATAATACATTACAACTTTTAAATGAATTTTGTGAAGGCAAAGAAAATTGCAGAGTTGTGGACCAGCAAAACCGCGGACTTAGTGGCGCAAGAAATTCAGGCTTAAAATATGCAAATGGAAAATATATTTATTTTTTTGACCCAGATGATTTTTTATCTCCAAATATAATTTCAGTTTTACATAAAAATATGGTTGAAAATGATGTAGACATTTCAATTTGCAGATACAAGCGAGTTAAAGAAGATTTTGAACTGGACTACAAAAAAAATGATAAACTTACAAAAAAATTAACTTTTTTTGATAAAGAAAGCACAATTTGTCAACTTTATAGTGGAAAATTGTTCGATGTTTGCGTCTGGAATAAATTATATAAGCACGAAATTATTAAACAAATAGACAATTATCCAGAAGTGTATAACACAAATATCAAGTATGGCGAAGATGTTGAATTTAATATCAGATATTTAGAAAAATCTAAAGGCGCAGTTTTCACAAAAGACAGATTATATTATTATAGACAACGCAAAGGAAGTTTAGTTAGAAGCACATTTAATGAAAAACGCTTGACCGACTTTATTGGAATTGATTATGCAATTAGCGTTTGCGAAAACAAATTTCCAAAAGCAGAAAAATATATAAAAAGTTGGAAAGGCTTAGTCAGCATTGAAATGCTCTATTATATCTACAAAAGCGATTATGCAAATAAGGACAAAATTAACGAATTGCTTAAAAATTTAAAAGATAATATGAAATATATCGTAACTTGTCGCCGCAATCATTTATATAGAAGAATTTTAGTTCCTTTAACCTATCCACTGTTTAAAATTTTCCTACATAGCAGAATAAAAAACAAATAACCTATTTTATTAATAGGTTATTTTTAATTAAATGTTTTTCGTTTTTGTGAGTTGGACAATTTTGGATAACGGCACAATTTCTACACCCATACTTTCGATTTCTGATAAGCAATCGCGTATGGCGCGTGCAGTTGACACTCCACCTTCTGGTCCAACGTGTCCTATGGCAACTGCATATCCGCGCTTCTTTGCAAGTTTTGCCGCTTTTATAAGTTCACTTTTAGCGTGATTATAGTCGGGATTTCCTGTTAATTCTAAGAAAAAGTCTCTTGAAACGAAGTCTTCTTTTGTTGCTGCCGCCACTTCCGTGCAAACGGATTTTTCGTGGGTTTTGCTATCTAAAAAATATTTCCCGTTATCGCGGACTTCTTCCATTATCGCTGTCATAAGTTCTTTATTCAAACAAACGCCTGAACCTATATGAATATTCACACCAACGCAATGCGGAGTGGCTTCAATACATTCTTTTATTAATTGTTTGGCTTTTTCTGGTTTGTCATAATTTCTAATAACCTTTGGCCCATACCAACTTTCAGGCAATTTCCCATACGCTTCCATCGGCATATGCAATATCACTTCGTGCCCCTTTGCAAATGCATCTTCTGCATCTTTTATTGAATAATCTAGCCCTGGCATAACTGCACAAGTGAGTGGGCAGTTATTGTCTAACATCTCCTTTACTCCTGCCCTAGCCTGTCCAAAATCGTCAATGACAATGGCAAGCATAGGCTTTGTTTTTTCGGCTACTACTTTATTGACTGGCAAAAAACTTGCTAGCAAGACAAGCATAAAAAAACAAACACTAATTCTGAACAAATTTTTCATAAAATTAGTATTTGTTTATTTTTTTATTATATTCTTATATTAATTATTTTTGAAGTTCGTAAGCAAGAAATTGGCCTTCATAATTCCTATCGATGTCATATCTTGTATCTGATTTTTTATTTAGTATGACAGTTTTTTCTTCTTCGTCTTCTGTATAAGACAACTTAATATTGCCATTTGTTAAGATTGTGTAAATTCCTGATTGTTCTTGATTTAAACTTGTTGAATTATATGTGCCATCTCTATTGAAAACTATGCAAAAATCGCCTTTAGCAAATGATTCAACATCTACTTCTTTGCCGTCTTCCAATTTGTATACTCTTGTTGATTCAAAAGTTGCTCCTGCAAGATTTAACACTGTGTAATTAAATTCAATTTTTTCACCTTGATAAATTATATACATTGTTTTAGCGCCAGCAGATTTTGTTGAAAAACCGCGTATCATTTCGTCAGTAACATCAACATATGCGTCTTTGCCGTCAGAAGAATATTTAATAACAGCATTTTCTAAGTTCAATTCTTCGTTCAAATAATATACATTTTGCATATTTTCAACAACGAGTTTTTGTTGTTCATCATTATTTCCGCACGCTGCAAAAAGGCCTGCACAAGGAATTATTAACATAAATGCAAACAAAACTGATAAAAACTTTTTCATATCTCCTCCAATATTAAAAGTATATCATATTTAATATTAAAGTCAATATTAAACGATAGCAAAATTAATCAAATAAAATTACTTTGTTTTCTTTTAAAGTTTGCTTAACATCAATAACTCTTTGATTTGTGCTGCCCTTCCAATGAGCGTTATTATCTTTTAACTTGACAACGAAAGGCCCATCAACAAGCACATCGATGTATTTTAATATTTCTAAATCTTTTATTTCTTCAAAAAGATAGCCTGTGTATAGCCAAATCGTCTTATTTGGAAAAAGTTCTTTCACTTGTTTTGCAAATTTAGTTACACAATCCACATTTGCTGGAAATAGTGGGTCGCCGCCAGACAGCGTAAGACCAGAAATATAGTCTTTTTTGAGTTCAGCAAAGATTTCTTGCTTTGCTTGTTCATCAAATTCCAATCCGCAGTTAGCGTCCCAAGTGATTTTGTTGTGACATTCTGGACAAGCGTGATTGCAGCCGCTAACCCATAAAACAACGCGAAGACCATCGCCATTATTCATATCATCTTTTGTTATGTTGTGATATTTCATTACATACTCTTCCTTTCTTTAATTTCAGCCATTTTAGCTTCGTTAAGCCTTGTATCGCCTTTAACGCGTGAAAAGGACAAATATCCGTTCATTCTATCAATTTTAGTCAAATTTTTGCTGCCGCATTTTGGGCAAACGTCCATTTCCAGTTCTTCGTGTCCACAATCATCGCAGTATGCAAGAGACAAGTTAACTCCTTCATAAAATCCCATTTTCATTGCACGATTGACTAGCGTTTTTATTGCTTCTCTATTATATGAAACTGGATATCTGACATATTGGATTTTTCCGCCGTTGCATAAATCCCAAAATCTCTTTTCTAAATCTTGTTTTTGAATAGGCGTTATATCTTCTGTAACGTGGCAATGGAAACTGTTGGAAACATAAGGTCTGTCGGAAACATTTTTAACAATTCCAAATTCTTTCCTAAATTGCGTTATTTGCAAGCCACACAAACTTTCTGCAGGAGTTCCATAAATTGCATAGAGTTTATGGTCTTCTTCCTTAAATTGTGCAACCTTTTTGTTGATATATCTCAACACTTCAAGCGCAAATTCGCCGTCTTCAGCCAAAGATTTTCCATTATGTAGCCTCTGAAGCTCATTAAGTGCCGTGATGCCAAATGATGCTGTTGCAGATTTTAATAATGGTGCGATTTTATCTCTTGGCTTTAAATGTCCGCCCAAAAATCCGCCTTCACAATAGGCCAATGGATTTGTGCTTGCACGCATCTCTGCCAAATAGTCATAAGTCCTTAAATGAACGTGTCTGATTAAGTTTAAATAATAATCTAAAACTTCATAAAAATCTTTGCCATCTCGCTTTGCTTTCGCATAAATCATAGGCAAGTGCAAACTTACTGCGCCAATGTTAAATCTGCCCACAAAAATTGGTTTATCATCTTTATCAGCAGGTTCAAAGCCGCCGCGTTCAAACCAAGGAGATAAAAATGCTCTGCAACCCATAGGCGAAACAACTCTGCCATACTTTTTATACATTTCTGCAACATAACCTTCACCGGTCAAACTCAACCAGTCTGGATACATTGTTTTTGCACTGCAATCTATGCCCGCTTCAAACAAATCTTCATTGACTTTGCCTGGAGAGTGTAAGTTTTCATCATATAAGAAAACAATTTTTGGGAACAAGACTGGCTTTTTAAAGCCTTCTTTGCCTTCCCCATTCATTCTCACTTTTAAAAGTGCTTTCGTTGCCATTTTGCCAAATTTATCTGTTGCAAGCCCAGCAGTGACAGTGATAAATGGATAATCCCCCCTTGAAGAAGCAACAGTATTAAATTTGTATTCCCAGCCTTGAAATCCTTGTTCAAAATCTCTTTGAACATCGCTTTCCGCTTCGCTTTCTGCAATATCTTGTGCAACCCCCATCGCCAAGTATTTGCTTAAATATTTATCATAGGAATGTTCTGCATATTTGCTTAAAACTTTATCTATTTCAGGCAAAGTAAAACCGCCATATTGTTGGCTCGCTGACGCCAAGACGACATCGCCTATAACATCAAAAGCTGTGTCCAAACTCTTTGGCTCGTTGTACCACATATTGCTCATTTCAAATCCGCCATCTAAAACTGCTTGGATATTAAACAAACAACAATTCATTGTGTCGCGCCTTGAACTCATATCGTGAATATAGATATATCCTTCTCTGCACGCTTGCAACTCTTCATTTGTCATAAAGAATTTTTGATACAATTCTTTATTTAGTTGATTGAAAATCAAACAACGTTTTGTGGAAACTAAAGCACTATCTAAATTGCTGTTTTCCTTGTCGCCAATATACATAATCGCTTGGCTTTTTCTATAAACATCGTCAAGCATACGAACAAAATCTTGTTTATAATTTCGATAATCTCGATAACTTTTTGCCACTTCAGGCTTTGTTTGTTCTAGCGCGCTCTCGACGATGTTGTGCATTGTGGCAATAGGAACTTGGTCTGTTGGCTGACTTTTAACAAGCGTGTCAACAATTTTACAAATCTTATCAATTTCTTCTTGCGTGAAATTAACTAGCGCTCTATAAGCCGATTTATTAACCGCATTTACGACTTTTTGAAGATTGTAATCTTCCAAAGTTCCATCTTTTTTTATTATTTTAATCACCTTTTTCTCCCCCTTTGATTAACTATTCGTAAAATCAACATAATGTGTTTTATTGCCACCACAAACACAATATGTTGTATTCATATTAAAACTATAAAAAAAATATGTCAAACATTTTTGACATATTTTTACATAATTTTTTAATCAAATTCGATTTAGTCTTTTTTTGTATGAACAATCAATTTAACTTCATATTTTTCTGCAAGTGGTTTTGCATAATCTATCGCTTCTTGTTTTGTTTTTGTTCTTTTTGTTGCTCTTTCGTTAGATTCGCGTTTAACAACCCATTGTTTTGCTTCTGCATCGTAGGAAATATCATAATTTCCGCCTTCTTGTGCAGGTTCTTCTTTAACAACTTCTTTTTCTTCTTTTTTAGGAGCAGCTTTTTTAGTTGCTTTAGGTTCAACTTCTTTCTTTTCTTCTGCTACTTTTTTTGTTGTTGTTTTCTTAGCAGTTGTTTTAGGTTCTGCTTCTTTCTTTTCTTCAGTTGCTTTTTTGGTTGCAGTTTTTGCTGCAGACTTTTTAGCTGGTGCTTTTTTAACTGGTTTTTCTTCTTCAACCTTAGTTTCTTCTTTAGGCTCTTCTACTTTTTCTTCAACTTTTTCTTCTTCAGCTTTGCCTACTTTAACTTCTACAGGTTGAATTCTTTCTGTCTTAGGTGTTTCTTCTTTAGTTAAAATTATTGGAGTTGAATTTTTTTCACGCATTTTCTTTTCTTTTTCAATATTTAAAATTAAGAATAGAACTGAAACTAAAAGCGCAAAAGCTAAGCAACCTACAAGAATCCAAATTCCATTTCCTGTAATAAAATCTTCAAAACCATTTAATAAAAAACTTTTCATAATTTTCTCCTTATCTCTGTCTCTTATACACATCTCCGAGC
>URAC01000040.1 GCA_900545735.1 uncultured Bacillota bacterium
GAGATCATGCCTAGTCTCGTGGGCTCGGAGATGTGTATAAGAGACAGGTTGTGTTATACTAATTTCAACATATATTATTTTAGGAGGTTTTTATGCGTCTGGGGGTAAACATTTTTAATTCAATCGTAGAATTTTTTCAAAATGTTGGAGAAACATTGACATTGGAATATATGTTGTATGGATTTATAGCGCTCGAAGTGCTTTTAATCATCGTTTTTTCAGTTATTATTCACAATGTTTATGAGCTCAAATTAATCAGAGCAATAGATAAAATCAATGGATATTTGTATAACAATCAATACATAGACGAAACAAATCTTATTGAATTTAATAATAGAATGAAAAAAGTGCCAAAAACATTGAGATATCATTGGCAACAATATATGTTGTATAGAGAACACAGCCCAAGTTATTATATGTCAATAGAGAATTGTATTGATAGACCTATTAAATCAAGCGCTTTTGGAACAAACATTAAAGTTGTTAAAATTTTAGGCTATATTCTTTCAATGATAAGTTTAATCCTTAGTTGTGGTGCACTTGCTCTTAGTGGCTCAACTGGAGCAGGTTTTTATGTTGCAGCACTTACAACTCCAGTTTTAATTTTAGTTATAAACAGCATTTTTGTATTGGCTTTGCAAATTAAAAAATCAACAAACCTTTCAGACTTATATCAAACTTTCCATATTTTTGATAGATTTATTGACAAAGCAGTTGCAACCCTCCCTGAATATGTTGACTATGAAGTTTTATTCACAAGAGCAGAAATTAAGAAGGGCATTCCAGTATTGAATGAATATATCGAAAAACGTCAACTTCAAGAACAAGAAGAAATGAAGCGTGCTAGATTGAATGCTGTCGAACACGAACAATATAATTTTGAAGCAGCAGGAGATAAAGGCACATTGGTTCTTGAAAGAGCTATGAAAGAAACAGAAACTTTCATCAACTTGAAACATCGTTTAATGACTGAAATTGAGCAACTTGAAGGCGAAATGGAAAGCATTAAAAGGACTTATGATAATAAAACAAAAGATTATCAAAAGAACACTCAAACTGCTAGAGAGAATATTGATAGGCTTCGTGAACAGATGGAAGCAACCACAAATAGGATTGAAAGCAATTACATTAGAAAACAACAAACTGATGAAGTTAAGAAACTTGAACAATTAGATAGAGACCAAGATGATGCAACATTGAGATACAATCAAGAAATCAATTCTCTTACAGAAGAAGTTAATAAGAGAAAAGAAGAACTTGAAGAAGGCAGAAAATATGTTGAAAGCGCAATGCTTGCAGAATATAAGACCTTTGCTAACAAAGTGTTTAAAGATGTTCGCGCTGATGTTGATAAGAGAGTTAAAGACGAGCGTGACGAACTTGTAAATTCAAGAGAAATGGTCATATCCGAACTTGAAAACTCATTGTCTGAAGTTGAAAAACTTGAAAAAGAAAATTCCGAATTAAAAAATAAATTAGGAATTAAAGACGCAGAATATAAAGATGAACTTTCCAAGAGAGAACAAGAAATTAAATCTAAAGAGAAATTTTATTCTCAAGTTTTAAAGGAAACGGCTGAAAAAGCGCAACTTGCACTCGGCGAGAAAATCAATAAAGAACCTGAATATGATGAGTATGGCGGTTATTATGATGAAGAAGGATATTACAGATACAAAAATGGCACATACTATGACCCAGAAGGCAACTATCACGATGAATTTGGTGGCATCATAGATGTAAATGGAGTATATCACGCACCAGAAAGCAAAGAAGCTCAAGCTGAAGAAATAAAAGAAGAGGCTAAAGAAGAACCTGCTGAAATTCAAGAAGAATTGCCACAAGAAGCAGAAGAATTGCCAGCAGAAACTGAAGAGGCTAAAGAAGAACCTGCAAAAAAACGCGGTCGTCCAAGAAAAGAAACTGTTGAAGAAGAAAACAAGCCAGCAGGCAAACGCGGAAGACCTAAAAAGGTTGTTGAAAATGAAGAACCAAAACCTGCAGGCAAACGCGGTCGTCCAAGAAAAGAAACAACTGAAGAAGCAGAGCCTAAATCAGCGGGCAAGCGCGGTCGCCCAAGAAAAGAGCCGGTTGAAGAAGAAAATAAACAAGCGGGCAAGCGTGGCAGACCAAGAAAGGAAACTACAGGAGAAGAAACTCCTAAGCCAGCAGGCAAACGCGGAAGGCCTAAAAAGAACAATATTGATGAAGAGTTGAAAAAAGTTGAAGAAAAGTTAAAGCAACAAAATGACTTGTTAAAACAACAACAACAAGCATTAAATGAAACGATTAACAACGCTGACAATGATGAAAACAACTAATAAAATCTCCCTTAATTGGGAGATTTTTTATGTCTATAAATTAGAAAATTGATTATAAAAATTAATTTCAAATTTTTAAAATAGATTGAAATTATTTGTCATATAATAAATTTGTGGTAAATTATAAGAGTATGAAAAAATTTTTGCTAGTTATAACATTATTTATGAGTATGGTTATGTTTTGTGGCTGTTCAACAGCTGAAATGTTAGTAAAAGAAAATACTGACGGCTCTATTGATGTTTTCTATGCTATTGAATTGAAAGTTGAAGACTTGCTTGAAAGTGGCGATATCACTGAAGAAGACTATACCAAGATGAAATCTGCTGTTGAAACAAAAGCATCTGAATTAATTGCAAAAAGCAAGTCCGAATTTAGATTTAATATTGCAAAATGGTATAGCAAAGGCGTGTTAACGGATACCGAACGAGCAAATATGTTTAATCAGTTAACCATCTATACAGGCTGGACTCAAAATGTTTTTGCTGTTAAATATCATTTTGAAAATGAAAAAGCTTATAATGTTTATGCAAATTATGGCGAAGATGTTGAAGTTATAAAATCAAGTGAAAAGAATTTATTTACAACAAAATATTCTGAAAAAGTGTTGAACAGTTTTGGACGAACAAGAACTATATTTGGCGGACAAACCGCATTTGAATACTTTAACAATGAGATAAACAATTATTTAACTGCAAATTTTAGCGAAGAAGTGATTAGTAAATTTCCTCAATTTGAGATGATTTATTCTTATCTAACAACAAGTTCAAGGCTTCACTCAGACGCTGACCAAGTGGCTAAAACAAGTGAAGGAACCATTCATAGTTGGAGAATAACAGAAGAAAATTCAGACCGTTTGATAGAATTTTATACGCTTTCTGCAAATCCTATGATTTGGTATATTCTTGCGTTGACAATTTGCTTCATTTTCATAGCAATTTACTTGATTGTCTTATATTTTAAAAAGAAATAGTCAATTTTTAACAAAATAAAAATTTTGACAAATTCATTTTATATGTTATAATCACGCTATGTTAATAGATAGAAATCAAAAACATAAACTCAAAAAAGATATCAAATGGAGAATGGTAACATTATTGTTGTCAATTCCCTTTGGAGCAGGTTTTGCCGTTTTGTTTTATGCTGTTGGGCTAAACATTGGATTGCAAATATTTTTAACTGTCTTATGTTGGGGAGCGGTGTATCTTGGAATTTTGCTAATAATTTGGCTGATTAAAAAAGGCATCGCTAAACGTAATTTAAACAAACCTAAGAAAAGGGACCCTTTTGCTGATTAGCAATTTGTGAGGAAGTATGGAAAAGAAAGAAGAAAGTAGTTTTAAAATAATGCCACATAGCATCGAAGCAGAGCAATCTGTTTTGGGCGCTATGATGATAAATAACGAAGTGCCTATTGAAGTTGTTAACACTTTAAAAGAAAGTGATTTTTATGCACACGCTCACGCACAGATTTATGCTGTGATGCAAGAATTATATAGGGCAAATAAACCTATAGATTTTGTCACTTTAACTGATGCTTTGGAAAAATCAGGGCAACTTGAAGAGGTTGGTGGCATTGAATATTTAACCGCCTTGACAAATGTTTTGCCATCGGCAGCAAACTATAAGCATTATGTTGACATTGTTAAAAGGGATTCATTATTTAGAAAAATAATTGAATGTGGTAGAGAAATCACAGAAAAAGGCTACAATGCAACAGATAAAGAAGAACTTTTAAAATTTGCAGAAAAACAAATATTTGATATCTCCGAACAAGAAGATGTTTCCAATCTTGAACATATCGACAATGCGTTGAAACAAGTTATTGACAAGTTTGATGCAATAGCAAAAGACCCAACTTGTTTAAGAGGATTGTCAACTGGCTTTGATGATTTGGATAGAATTACAAATGGGCTTCAAAATTCAGATTTAATTTTGATTGCTGCTCGTCCTGGCGCAGGCAAAACTTCACTTGCTATGAACATTGCAAATAACGTTGCTTTGTCAGGCAAAAAGAATGTTGCTATCTTCTCACTTGAAATGCCTAAAACTCAACTTGCACAAAGAGCGGTTTGTTCAATAGCGGGCGTAAGTATGGAAAAGGCATTGAAGGGAAAATTGTCCGTTGATGAATGGAAGGCAATGCTCAGTGCAAGCAAAAAACTTTCCGAAGCAAACATCTTTATTGATGACTCAAGTATGACAACGCCTATCGATATTCTTTCTAAATGTAGAAGAATTAAGCGCGAAAAAGGCCTTGATTTAATTATGATAGACTATTTGCAACTTATGTCTACAGGAAACAAAAAGGTCGAAAATAGGCAGTTGGAAATAAGCGAAATGACAAGAATGTTGAAAATTGCTGCTCGTGAACTCAATGTTCCAATCTTGCTATTGTCGCAATTATCGCGTGCTGTTGACTCTCGTCAAAATCATAGACCTATTTTGTCAGACTTGCGTGAAAGTGGAGCGATTGAACAAGATGCTGATATTGTTATGTTTGTTTATCGTCCAGATTTATATAACGATGTTCCTTCAGAAGATGAACCTGGCGTTTGCGAAATAATAATTGCAAAACATAGAAATGGACCATTAGACACAATAAAAGTTAGATGGATTGGAGAAACAACAAGTTTTGCTAACTTATCATATAAACCTAAAAAATCAATTTCAAAAGACCCACAAACAGTTATTGCAAACACTTTTGAGAATGAAGAACAGTCAGATTATTATGATGAAGAAGTGCCTCCACCAGAAGATGAAGAGGTGCCGCCATTTGACATAAACGATTTAGATGATATTTTTGATTAAAAATTTAAATAATTAATATTTAAAATCGACATTTTGTAAAAAATAAATGTCGATTTTTTTGGATTTGTGTAGTATTTTGTAAAAAACGCTTTGATTATTTTACAAAAATAGTTAAAATTATGGCAGTGTTATTTGAAAGTGGTTTTTTATAAACCTTATAATAAGTTTGTAATTTACATTTTGGAGGAAATATGACATTAAAAATTTGGGCTAGAACACTGCTTACAATTCAAAAATATTTAGAAAGGATTTGCAAATCGATTGATGCGTGCATAGAGAAAAGGGCTCTTGCTTCTTCTTATGTTAATAGCAAAAATTTTTATAAGAACGATTGCGCTTCGGTTGCTGATTGGATTATTGAAATGTCTGAAAGAAAAAAGCAACTCATCAATCTTAATATCATTTGCTTAAATGCTTTAAGAGGCATTGACAAGTCTTTTGCGAAAATTTTAGCACTTAAATATTTTAATCGAATGTCAAGCGTGGACATCGCTAAAATAATGGAACTCAGTGAAAGAACATATTTTAGAAAATTAAATAATGCTCACGAGAGTTTTGAATCTTGGCTGATTGTTAACGGATATGACGCTAAATATTTTGAAGAAAATTTAAAAAATGAAGGTTGGATAACGGAAGTTTATTATGAAACTGAAAAACTTTATAATTGCAAAATAACAAAAAATAATGTGCTTAATTTAAGCCCATTATATTTGGATAAAATTTATAGAATTGCAAGATAATTATTCTTCATATTCATAGTAATCTTGTTTTCTGCTTTTCTTTTTCTTTTTTGATGCATTTTCAGCAGCATTTTGATAAGCGCGTGCAGTAATTTTTGTTGGCCTAAACAGCAAATATATTATCAATATGCAAGGCACGCAAACAGCAACTATAATTAAAATTTGAGTAACCGATGGAAGAGAAGAAATCGAAGTGTCCGTTTCAACTTGGCCGCCTGTTTCTTTTGTTTCAAATGTTGGCTCAGAAACATATTCTAAAACTTCTGTGTTTGTTGATATTGTTGTGAGCAAATCGCAAAAAACAGAGTATACATATCCTTTTTGTTCTTGTCCGTTTTTTGTGTATTTGCAATAATACCATTCATTGCCCTTATAACTTATCGCTTCTTCGCCATCTATTTTCCCATAATATTGTAAGTTTGTTTCAAGATAATTGATATTTGTTATTACATTTAGTCCATCGGATTGGGAAGGTGAAGAGCGAAGTTCCAAGCCATTTGGGGCAAAGACTCTAAAGCTTGCTTTGCTTACAAACGGATTTTGTGGAATGCCAGAAACGCATTGAACTTCGCTGATTTTTACATAGCCATAAGTATCTAAATATCTAGCACTAAAGAATTTTTCATTTTCATAATCTAAAAGTTCAACGAAATAGCTTTCTGGGACTGTAAAATGGACATTGCTATAATCTTCTACTTCAGTAGGAGTTTTATAAAGTTTTACATTTGAACCTTTGACTCTAGCATATTGTGGGCTGCCTGCCGTGTAGTTATCTGCTTGAACTTTTGAGTCTAATTTAAGAGGCAAAATTACAAAACATAGAAAAATGATTAAACATATAAACAATATTTTCTTTTTCATAAGAAAATTATAGGCAAATTTTTATATAAAGCGAATAAGAAAAATGTCAAATTAAATTGAATATGGAGAAAGTATGACAAAACAGCAAATTTTATCTAAATTGAATGAAATTGAAGTTGAGTTTGAATATAGGAACAGACATTCCAATTTGAAAAGATATAATAAAGGCAAGAAAATTCATAAAAAGCAACTTGAATTTCATAAATGTAGCAAGCGAAATAGGTGGGTATTTGGCGGAAATCGAAGTGGCAAGACAGAATGTGGCGCCGTTGAAAGTGTATGGCTTGCCAGGGGAAATCACCCTTTCAAAAAAAATAAGCCTAATGTTAGCGGTTGGGTAGTTTCTTTATCTAAACAGGTTCAAAGAGATGTTGCGCAGAATAAAATTCTGCATTATTTAGACCCAGATTGGATAGTTGATATTGTTATGGACTCTGGAAGCAAGGATTTTGCAGAAAATGGAATTATTGATTATATCCTAATTGAAAATGAATTTGGTGGAACAAGTAAGATTGGTTTTAAAAGTTGCGACCAAGGTCGCGAGAAGTTTCAAGGCACAAGTTTAGATTTTGTTTGGTTTGACGAAGAGCCGCCTTATGAAATTTATTCAGAATGCAAAATGCGTGTTTTAGACAAAAAAGGAGAACTTTTTGGGACTATGACTCCTCTTAAAGGTTTAACTTGGGTATATGACGAAATATATTTAAACGAGAGTGGCAATGATGAAGTTTGGTATTGCCAAATGGAGTGGAAGGATAATCCATATTTAGACAAAAATGAAATTGACAATTTGATGTCTACTTTGAGCAGCGAAGAGTTGGAAGCGAGATGCTATGGCAAATTTTTAACTCACGGCGGACTTGTGTATAACGAATTCGACCCAAACATTCACATTATTGAGCCTTTTGAAGTTCCTTTTGAATGGCAAGATAAAATTTCTATTGACCCAGGATTAAACAATCCGCTTTCCGCGCATTGGTATGCTGTGGATTTTGACAACAATGTTTATGTTATAGCCGAACATTATGAAGCAAAAAAAGATATAATTTATCACGCTGATAAAATCAAAAGTATATGTCAAAGATTAAATTGGCATTATGGGTTAAACGGAAAAATTGAGGCATTGATTGACTCAGCAGCAAATCAAAAAACTTTGGCAAGCGAAAAGTCTGTTTCTGAATTGTTTTATGAAAATGGCATTGCTGTTAATCCAAAAGTAAATAAAGATTTATTTACTGGAATTAACAGGGTTAAATCATATTTAAAAAATGCAAATGGTCAAAGCAAACTGTTTATATTTAAAACCTGCGAAAATTTAATTAGGGAGATAAAAGGATATAGTTGGGGAAGCGGCGATGTTCCAACAAAAAAAGACGACCACGCGCTTGATGAATTAAGATATTACATCTGTCTCTTATACACATCTCCGAGCCCACGAGACTAGGCATGATCT
>URAC01000041.1 GCA_900545735.1 uncultured Bacillota bacterium
GGTTATAATTATTAATAAATATATTAAAAATTCAAATTTTGTCGAAATTTAGGAGAATTAATGAATAATTTTGTAGTTAAAGATGCCAATCAAGCGTGTGCAAGAATAGCATATAAATTTAGTGATGTAAGTGCAATTTATCCAATCACACCATCAAGCCCAATGGCAGAATATTGTGATGAACTTTATGTTGCTGGAGAAAAAAATTTATTTGGTCAGCCACTAAAAATTGTTGAGATGCAATCTGAAGCAGGTGCGGCGGGTGCAATGCACGGCAGTTTGGTTGAAGGGGCACTCACAACAACTTTTACAGCAAGTCAAGGCTTGCTTTTGATGGTTCCAAATATGTTCAAAATGGCTGGTGAGCAGTTGCCAGCTGTTATGCACGTTAGCGCAAGGGCAGTTGCAACGCACGCACTTTCTATTTTTGGCGACCATTCTGATGTTATGGCAACTAGGTCCACAGGTTTTTCATACATAGTGTCCAATAACGCTCAAGAAGCACAAGATATGGCTGCTATTGCTCATATGTCTGCAATCAAATCCAGTTTGCCATTTATGCACTTTTTTGACGGCTTCAGAACTTCTCACGAAATTCAAAAATATGTTGAGTTGACAGATGAACAATTAAACAAATTATTGCCTAAAAAAGAAATTGAAAATTTCAGGCAAAGAGCATTAAATCCACAAAAGCCAGTTCAAATGGGAACTGCACAAAATCCAGATGTATTTTTCCAAAATCGCGAAGCAGCAAATGTTCAATACAATAAAGTGTTGGGAAATGTTGTTGGCTCGTTTAAAGAATTTGAACAAATCACAGGCAGGCATTATGCTCCTTTTGAATATGTTGGAAGCAAAGATGCAAAGTATTTGATTGTTGCAATGGGCAGCGCTTGTGAAACGATTGAAGAGTTTATTTCAAAAATAAATCAATCAAATTGCGAAGAAGAGTTTAAACAGATAGGGCTTATAAAAGTTAGATTATATCGTCCATTCTCCATTGAACATTTTAAAAAGGCTTTGCCAAAAACAGTTCAAAAAATTTCAGTTTTGGATAGAACAAAAGAAAGCGGCGCGTTAGGCGAACCACTATATTTAGATGTTGTAACTGCATTAAAACAGTTAAATATTGGTGTTGAAGTTGTCGGCGGAAGATATGGTCTTGGCAGCAAAGAGTTTGACAGCGAAAATGTTGCAAGCGTTTATGAAAATTTAATGCAAAATAAAAGCAAAAACAACTTTACAGTTGGAATTAATGATGATGTAACCAAATTATCTTTAAATCCAAGCAAAAAATTATATAAAATTTACCAAAATAGCGAAAAAAATAATAAATCCGATTATGAAATGTTGTTTTATGGACTTGGCTCAGATGGAACAGTAAGTGCAAATAAAAATTCCATTAAAATGATTGGAATGAATACAAATAAATTTGTTCAAGGATATTTTGAATATGATAGCAAAAAATCTGGCAGTTTAACAGTTTCACATTTGCGTGTTTCCAATAAGCCGATAAAGAAAATTTATGAAGTAAAGCGTGCAGAGTTTATTGCCATTCATAATTATAGTTTTTTAAACAGGTTTGACATATTAAGTAGACTAGGTGAAAATGGCGTAGTTTTGTTAAACACAGCGCTAAATGAAAGCGAATTGAATGAAAACTTGCCAAACTATTTCAAGAAAAAATTAATTGAAAGCAAAGCCAAATTGTATATTATTGACGCAGGAAAATCTGCTAGAGAGTTGGGGCTTGGAAATAAGATTAATGTCATTATGCAATCGGCATTTTTCTATACTTCAGAAATAATTCCTTTTAATAATTTCCTATCACAAAATGAAATCGCCATTAGAAAGACTTATGGAAGAAAGGGCGAAGAAGTTGTAAAAGCGAATATAAACGCAATGAAAGAAGGTTCAAAAGTAATTAAAGTTGACCTTGCAAAATTGAGTTATAATGATGTTGAAGACGAAATTGAAAAGTTATCTCCTGAAAATAAAGGTGAACTTTTAGATGAAGCAAATTGCAAATATAATGAAGAAATAATCAAAACTATTGCTTATAGAAAAGGTAATGATTTGCCTGTTTCAGCATTTTCAAGCAATGGTGCAGTTCCAACAGATACTTCAAAATTTGAAAAACGCGGCATCGCAGAGTTTATTCCTTGTTGGAAAAAGGAAAATTGCATTCAATGCGGAAGATGTGCGCTTGTTTGTCCTCACGCTGCTATAAGAGCGGTAAATGTTAAGGAAGAAAACTTAAAAGATGCACCAGCAAGTTTTGAAACGGTCAACACTATTGGCGCTAAAGGAGATAAATATAGAGTCCAGGTCAGCCCACTTGACTGCACTGGCTGTGGAGTTTGTGCCAGCGTTTGTCCTGCAAAAAATAAAGCACTTGTAATGACTTTGGCTAGGGATTTACAGCAAGAAAAAGAAAATTATGCTTTTAGTGAAAAGGTTGAAAAAGATAAAACAATTTTTTCAAAATTTACAACAAAAGGCAATCAGTTTGAAAAACCTTTGTTCCAATTTAGCGGTGCTTGCGCAGGTTGTGGCGAAACTCCATATATAAAACTTGCAACAACTTTGTTTGGCGAGAATATGATAATCGCAAATGCAACTGGTTGTTCAAGCATCTATGGCGGCTCATATCCAACTTGCCCATATTCAAAATCTAAAAATGGATTTGGTCCAGCGTGGGCAAATAGTTTATTTGAAGATAATGCGGAATTTGGTCTTGGCATTGCACTTGCAAGCAAAACGAAAAAAGCAAGATTAAAATCACTTTTATCAGATTTTGATTTTAACAATGAAAAGTTGAATGAGTTGAAATTAAAATTTATTGATAATGAAAATTCACTTTCTAATGACGAAGCAAAAACAATAATCGAAGCACTTGAAAAATTCGACAATGTTAAAGAAATTTTGAATTTAAAAGATGAATTTTATAAAAAGTCAATTTGGATGTTTGGCGGAGATGGTTGGGCTTATGATATTGGCTATGGTGGATTAGACCACATACTCAATTCAAATGAAAATGTAAACATTCTTGTTTTAGATACTGAAGTTTATTCCAACACAGGCGGCCAGGCTTCAAAGTCAACTTCTCGCGGAGCGGTTGCAAAGTTTGCCGCAAGCGGAAAAACTGGCAAGAAAAAAGATTTAGGCTTAATTGCTATTGCAAGCCAAAATGCTTATGTTGCAAAAGTATCTATGGGCGCAAATTATGAACAAACAATAAAAGCATTTAAGGAAGCGGAAGAGTTTGATGGCCCAAGCTTAATTATCGCTTATGCACCTTGTGTTGCACACGGAATTAATATGTCAAACACACAAGAAGAAATGAGCAGGGCAGTTCAATCTGGATATTGGGAACTTTACAGATACAACCCAGAAACGAAAACATTTAATTTTGATAGCGACGAGCCAACAATGGAATATGAAGAGTTTTTGAAAGGTGAAACAAGGTTCTCTGCAACAATGAAAGCAAATCCAGAAAGGGCTAAAGTTTTGTTTGAGCAAAGCAAACAAGATGCAATAGAAAGAAGAGAAATTTTAAAAAAATTAACTAAATAATAAAAAAATCACTATTTTTAGTGATTTTTGTAATAATTTTATATCAACTCTAATCTAATCATTGATTTTTTGCCGCGTTTTAAAATTGCATATCCTTTTGAAAAATCTTCAAGTTTTAAAGGCCTATTAATGTCTAAAACTTTTTCTCCATTGAGCGTTATTCCGCCTTGTTCGATGTTTCTTCTTGCTTCAGATTTTGATGCTGTCAATTTTGAGATTGTTAAAGCATCTATAACTGTAAGTCCATTTTCAACTTCAACCCTGCTCAATTCGCATTTAGGAGCGTTTTCAATATTTCCTTCGCCGCCAAAAAGAGCATCAGAGGCATTTTGAGCAATTTTGGCTTCTTCTTCGCCGTGAATAATCTTTGTTATTTCATAAGCCATTAATCTTTTTGCTGCTCTAATATCTTCTTTTACAATCTTTTTAATTTCTGCAATATCAATTTCTGTGAAATATGTTAATAATTTTTCAACATCTTCATCTTTTTGATTGATAAAATATTGATAGAAATCATAAACTGGTGTTTTTTCTTTATCAACCCAAAGCGTGCCTTTTGCAGTTTTTCCCATCTTTTTGCCTTCGCTGTTTGTTAAAAGTGGAGATACAATAGCTTCAAAAGTTTCATTTTTATTTTCTTGGAAATTCAATTTTCTGCCAAGCTCAACGCCTGCAATTATGTTTCCCCATTGGTCTGAGCCGCCAACTTGCAAAGTGCAGCCATATTTTCTGTTCAAAAATACAAAGTCATACGCTTGAATTAACATATATCCCATCTCAAAAAATGTTAATCCGCCAGCGTTTAATCTGGAAACGCAAGAATCGTTTTGAAGCATATGTTTGACATTAAAATGCGTGCCAATATCTCTCATAAAGTCAACATAATCATAGCCTTTCATCCAATCTGCGTTGTTGACTATAATCGCAGGATTTTCGCCATCAAGTCTAACAAATCGTCCAAGAAGCGATTTGATATGTTCATAGTTATTTTGAATAAAGTCGCTTGTAACCATATTGCGCATATCATTTCTTCCGCTTGGGTCGCCAATCATAGCAGTTGCGCCGCCAAGAAGGATAATAACCCTATGGCCAGCGTCTTGGAATTTTCTTAACATAAACAAAGAAAAACAATGACCGATATGCAAACTATCCGCTGTAGGGTCAAAGCCGCCATAAACAGTTAATGGCTTGCCATTTAACATTTCCTTAACTTTTTCTTCATCGGTTGTTTGATAAATGAGTCCGCGTTCTTTCAAGTGTTCAAACAATTTATTTTTTTCCATTTGTTGCTCCTTAAAGTCTTTTATTGATTAAGAGTATAATATTAAATGAATTTTTTTGCAAACATAATCGCCAGATTTCGCTTTTTTCTTGACAATAAAACAAAAATAATAATATACTTATATTTAGAAATAAGGAGATAAAATGAAAGTTTTTAATTCGCTTACAAATAGAAAAGAAGAGTTGCACGACAACTCAACTCCTGTCACTATGTACACTTGCGGACCAACAGTCTATTATTACCCACACATTGGAAATATGCGCGCTTATCTTTTTATGGACTTTTTAAGAAAAACTTTGCACTTTTTAGGCTATAAAACAAATTCCGTTATGAATTTGACTGATGTTGGGCATTTAACTTCAGACGAAGATGAAGGCGAAGATAAAATGGAAGTTGCAGCAAGCAGAGAAAAGAAAACGCCAAAGCAAATAGCAGAATTTTATACAAATTGCTTTTTTGAAGACTTTAAAGCATTAAACATTGAAAAGCCAGAACACATAGTCAAGGCAACAGAACATATTTCTCAAATGATTGATTTTATAAAAGAACTTGAAAAGAAAGGCTTTACTTATAAAATTGATGATGGAATTTACTTTGATGTTCAAAAATTTTCACACTATGGGGCATTATCTAACAAAGATTTGTCCAAGGTTGGAGTAAATAGAATTGATGAAAATTCTCAAAAACGCCATCCATTCGATTTTGCACTTTGGAAATTTGTTCCAAAGGAACACATTATGAAATGGGATAGCCCTTGGGGAGTTGGTTGCCCAGGTTGGCATATTGAATGTTCTGCAATGGGAACATATTATTTAGGAAATAAAATAGATATCCACACTGGCGGCGTTGACCATAAAACTGTGCACCACGAAAATGAGATTGCGCAAAACGATTGTATGATGGGTCACCAAGTTGTAGATAAATGGATGCACGTTGAGTTTTTGCAAGTTGATGGCGGCAAGATGAGCAAGAGTTTGAATAATATCTATACAATCAATCAACTTGTTGAAAAAGGATATAGTCCATTAGATTTTAGATATTTGAACTTGTTAACGCATTATAGGAAGAGTTTAAACTTTACTTTTGAAGCGTTAAATAGTGCAAAAAGTGCATTAAAATCATTAAAAAATATAGTTTTAGAGCATAAAAATTCAAATAATCATATCGATTCGCAGAATTTAGAAGCATATAAACAAGAATTTAGCGAAGCCATCGCGGACGATTTAAACATGCCTTTAGCACTTGGAACACTTTGGAAAATGGTTAAAGATATGGAAAGAAGCGTTGAAGTATATCAAATGGCAATGGAATTTGATAAGGTTCTTTCGTTAAATTTAGACCAACAAGAAGAAATCCCAGAAGAAATCGTCAAACTTGCAAATCAAAGATTGGAGGCAAGAAAAAATAAAGATTGGGCGCTTTCAGACAGTTTGAGAGATGAAATTGCTAAACTTGGATATCAAATAAAAGATAGCAAAGATGGCTATGAAATCAATAAAATTTGATTTTTAATATATTAATGATATGGCAAAAGAAAAAACAACAAAAAATAAACATATCGCGTTGAGAGTAACAATATTTTTCATAATTGTTGCTCTTCTTGCACTTTCATATTTCTTTGTGGATAAAATTGAAAATTTTGTCAATTTTGCATACAACGGCAAAGCGCTTTCAACGAATATTGATAATCAAGGCTTGAAAGTTCATTTTATAGACGTTGACCAAGCAGATGCAATACTGATTGAGTTTCCAACAGGTGAAAAGATGCTCATAGATTCAGGCGTCAACAATTCGGAATCTAAAAATAAATTATTTTCCTATTTAGACAAAATTGAATTTAGAATGGAAGATGATGAGCCAGTGATTGACTATTTCTTGCTTACTCACTCAGATGCTGACCATATTGGAAACGCTGAAGAAGTATTTAATCGTTATAAAATTAAAAAGTGTATTCGTCCAAATATAAAATCAAAATCAGAAACAGTGTTAAGCGAGTCAACTGCAGTTCACGAAACAGAATTATATGATAAAGTTATAACTGCTTTGGCAAACGAAGTTGTTTCAAGTGGCTGCATCTCCGAAATTTCTCAAGCAGGGTTGGAAATCAAATCTTCTGCATTTGTTGAAGAAAATTTGAATACAGATAATTCAACTTGGAAAATATCAATGCTAACTCCAATAGTTTCTTGCTTGCCATACAAAGATGGCTCAAAATTTAATTACAATAACTATTCGCCAATTATGATTTTGCAGTATATGGGCAAGAAAATTATGTTCACAGGCGATGCCGAGAAAGAAGTGGAAAGCGACTTGCTTGATTATTGTGAAACTAACGACTGCTTGGAAATTTTAGATGTTGATGTTTTGAAGGTCGGGCATCACGGCAGTGAAACATCTTCAACTCCAGAATTTTTGAATTATGTAAAACCTGAATATGCCGTGATAGAAGTTGGAAAAGACAATAAATATCAGCATCCTAAACAAGAAACTTTGGACAATTTAAAAGCGGTTGGATTATCCGAAAACGATATTTATAGAACGGACAAAAATGGCACAATATTGCTTGGAGTATCACAAAATGGCGAAACTTTGTTTGGTGGCAGACTATGTCCAATACACAACATTTAAAATAGAATGGTGGTATCTATTTACAGCCGGCACGCTGATAGCAGCCATTGCGATATTTGTTCCGCTTTTATCCAAGAAAAATCAGAAAAAAGTTAAAAAAGCAATAAAAAATTCAACAAAGGAAAAATAAGATATTTGAGTTTAGAAACAACCTATTGCGGTAGGTTGTTTTTTTGCTACATTGTAGCTTTTTTGTTTATGATAGCAATCAATGCCTAAAAAAGTTTGCTAGAAACAAGTTCTGTCTCTTATACACATCTGACGCTGCCGACGATAAGGCTCGTGTAGA
>URAC01000042.1 GCA_900545735.1 uncultured Bacillota bacterium
ATTTTATATATTTCCTCTTCATTTTCAATCAAGGATATAATAATGTTGGCAAAGCGTTTGGCTTTTTCCTCATTTTCTTCGCTTTCTTCAAAGTAAGCAGCATATGTTCCGGCTTCGGGATCACTATCAATACTTTTCAAAATATCCGGTGCGTTTTCTGCAAGATAATAATTCAAGAAGGCGGCCCAGTTGTAGCCGTTCATGTATGCCTCTTCGTTTATCTCATTCATTTTTCTACCTACTGCAAGCGGCTTCTCTTTTTCGTCCTCAAAAAGCAGAACGATGTTACCGTAACCATTTGTGTAAATTTGAACATACTCATTATTAAAGATGTCTCTTTCTTCTGTTGTTGCCATAATCTTTTAATTTTTAATTGTTTTACTATTGCGGATAATGGTTTGCAGCGTTCCGCCTTATTCAGTCGGTAGTGCTGTTTGTTATAAACTCTTTTTTCTTTATTCTTTTGCCGTTACATGTAAAGCCATAAGTAAAAGCTGCATCTATGGTTTGTTTTGCACTCTCAAGAATATAATGATACAAATTATCATATTTACTAAAGCATGGAGAAAGAATGTAGAAGTTTTTAATATTTAAAGGAATATAAATCCCCGTCATATCGGATATTCCATAGCGTGCTTCCTCCAAATTTGGTACTGGTATGGAAATAGATATTTCAAACTCTAAAAAGCCTAAAAGAAAAGGCAACAGATTTTTCTTTTTTGTTTTGACAATTCTATGCGTTGGAGTATGCGTTTTCGTTTCACACTTTTTTGCTTCAATCATCACAACTGGCGCAACTGGAATTGTTTCTAACTCAAACACTTCGTCATCTTCTGAATATAAGTTGTATGCCCTTTCGCTTGCTTCATATTTGAATAAAACACAGGCGGAAGATTATTCTAACATCGTTAAAAAACAAGGCGCGGGTGGCAATATTTATGAAAAAGATGGCACATATTATGTTTTAGCATCAATATATGAAAAGAAAAATGATGCAGAATCCGTTCTCAAAAATTTGACGGAAAACGCCAATGCTGAAATCATAGAAATAAAAATAGACAAAGTTACACTTAACGATATGAGTGGAAGCAATTTGAAAAAGGAATATTTGGATTTTTTATCTGATTTAAAAGAAACATATTCAAAGCTATATGACATTTCTGTTTCTTTGGACACTGCTGTATATTCAGAAACAAAATCCAGGATTGAAATGGATAATGTAAAAACAACCTTACAAAAAAGCTTTGACGAATTATCCAACGGCACCACCTCAACTGATGGCGTTTACTATGTTATAGTTAAAAATTCAGTTCAAAAAATTATAAATAACATTGCCAAAGCAGTGGAATATACTTCATCAGACGGCTTCCCACTTACTGCTAAAATTAAAAACTTATATATTTCCGTCGTCTTTGATGTTTCGGATTTAGTTGATTCTTTAAATGATGAATAATTGATTAAATATATTAAATAAAAGTATAAAGTTATATGTATTTTTTATAATATTTAGGACAAACTATATTTGCTGAAAGATATTTTCAGTAATATAGGAGGTGTAGAATGTTTGGCAAGACTAAACAAAGTGGAAGCACAACTCATAAAAAGGCAGGAACAACAAATAGTAGCCGTTCTAACGTAGAGGCTGCTAAGTCAGCAAAAACTGCTAAAACTGCAACAAGAAGAACAACACGTAATTGTTCATCTTCAAGAGTTGAATCAGCAAAAACTAATGCAACCACAACAAGAAATTGCGGGTCAAGAAGTTCAAGCGGTTCAAGGTCTAACAAAAAGACAACAAACTGCTCAAACTAACAGCAATTAAACCTCAAAAAAAGGATTAGCAATCGTTAATCCTTTTTTCATTTTAACAATTTTTAAAATTTTTACATAAAGTTATAAAAAACACTTGACAGTTGAATGATTATTCAACTATAATTACAGCGTAATTCAATAAAAAGGAATAAAAAATGGGAAAAAATGAATTGATGTGTGATTGTGATGTTATTCACGAAAATCTTGTAGAAGTTGCAAAATCTAAACTTTTGGACGATGAAAAACTCTTGCAAATTGCAGATTTTTATAAAGCATTATCCGACAGCACAAGGATTAAAATAATAAATTTATTAGAAAAAAGTGAACTTTGCGTTTGCGATATTTCTGTAATTCTAAATATGACAAAATCAGCAGTTTCTCATCAATTAAAAAATTTAAGAGAAATGAATTTGGTTAAATGCAAAAGAAAAGGCAAAGAAATTTGGTATACACTTGCAGATAATCACGTAAAACAGGTTTTTGATATTAGTTTAGAGCACATTTTAGAGGAAAATTATGAAGAATAGATATAAAATTGAAGGGCTAGATTGTCCTAATTGTGCAAAAACTTTAGAAATAAAAGTAAATGAATTAAAATCTGTTAATGCTGCAAAAATAAATTTCGTTAAGTCATATATTGAAATTGAAAGCGATAATTTAGATAACGCAATAAATGATGTAATCATCTTAGCAAAAAAGATTGAGCCAAATGCTAAAATCATTGTAAATAATCAAAAAATTAAAAAAATTAACAAAAATTTAATTTTAGATTTAACTTTTTTACTTGTTGGGTTAAGCGTTGGATTAATCGCACTCTTTGTTCCAATGCCAAACTATTTATTTTGGATTCTTTATTCTTTAAGTGCTTTATTTATGGGATATAAAACTTATTATAAAGCAATTCAACTTTTATTTAAAAAAACAATCAACGAAAATCTTTTAATCACTTTATCAGTGATAGGCGCTGCTTTAGTTGGCGAATGTATGGACTCTTTGATGGTTATCGCCCTTTATTCTATCGGAAAGCTTTTAGAAAATCTCGCTTTAAATAAATCGCGTAAATCTATAGAAAAACTAACTAATTTAAAGCCTGAACAAGCAGTGAAACTTGTTGATGGCCAAGAGCAAATTGTATCTCCAAATGAGGTTCAAATAGGCGAAATAATCATTGTTAAGCCAGGCGAACAAGTGCCTATTGATGGAATTATCGTTGATGGCGAAGCAAATATTGATGTTCAAAGTTTAACAGGCGAAAGCCTGCCAAAACACTTACAAGCAAATGATGAAATTTT
The DNA here is from genome assembly GCA_900545735.1 of uncultured Bacillota bacterium. GTDB lineage: Bacteria > Bacillota > Clostridia > Christensenellales > UBA1242 > UMGS687. The sequence continues at coordinate 3,105 of URAC01000042.1, forward strand.
ATCAGGTTCAATAGTTTTAGAAAGCGTTTTAAAAATTCAAACAACAAGCGTTTATGAAAATAGCACCGTTTATAAAATTTTGGATATGATAGAAAACGCAAGCGACAAGAAGTCAAAAACCGAAACAGTTATATCAAAAATGACAAAATGGTATACTCTGGGCGTAATTTTGCTTGCCCTGCTCGTTTGGGGTATCGTTTGGGCAATTACAAAGGATATAAACACGGCCATATATCGCGGTTTAATTTTCTTAGTCGTTTCCTGCCCTTGCGCCTTTGCAATTTCAGTTCCATTAACATATTTTTCTGGCATAGGCAATGCTTCAAAGAAAGGAATTTTGATTAAAGGTTCAAACTATCTTGATGCAGCCGCAAATTTAAAAGTCATAGCATTTGATAAAACTGGAACGCTTACAACTGGAGAATTTAAAATCAAAGAAATAATTTCTTTGTCTGAAAAATATACACAAGAAGATATTATCTATCTTTCTGCCCTTGGTGAAAAGAACTCGCTTCACCCACTTGCTAAAACAATAGTTAAAAATTGTCCAAAAGAATTGCAAGAAGTGGAAAATATAAAAGAAATTCCAGGCGAAGGCGTGTATTTCAACTTTAACAATAATAATTATTTTGTAGGAAGAAAAAACAAACTTTTAACAGACACAACAGTTGAGTTATATGAAAACGAAGAAAAAATTGGAGAAATCAAACTGGAAGACACAATCAAAGACACTTCAATCACCGCCTGCAATGAACTCAATAAAATGGGAATCCAAACTGTTATGCTTTCTGGAGATAATCAATTTGTTGTTGAAAATGTTGCAAATCAAATTGGGATTAATAAAGCCTATTCAAATTTGCTGCCACAAGACAAATTTAATTGGATAGAAAATGAAAAAGCAAATTCCAAAAACAAAATTGGCTATGTTGGAGATGGCTTAAACGACGCCCCTTCATTAACCCTAGCCGATGTTGGGTTTAGTATGGGATTAAAAGGAAATGCAGCAAGCATAGAAGCATCAGATATTGTGCTTGCGAACGATAATCCTGAAAAGATTGTAGAATCAATTAAAATATCTCGCTACACAAAAAAGATTGTTTGGGAAAATATTGCCCTTGCTGCAGGAATAAAGATAATTTTCTTATCACTTGGCGCTTTTGGCGTAACGGGAATGTTAAGTGCAGTTATTGCTGATGTGGGCGTAACGCTGCTCGCCATAATAAATTCATTAAGAGCATTAAAATATAAAGCAAAATAAGAAAATATGCACATTTTGCTTGCGCGCTTAAAAAAAAGAGCATTAATTGCTCTTTTATATTTCTTCAACAGATTTTAAAAGCACGTTGACCATATCATTTACGTGTTTGTAATTTTCCATCATACTGTCAAAAGGCCTTTTTACATCAAGTTTAGCAACTGATGTTCCAAAGCAGACCATATGCCTTGCTAATTTTGCAAATATTTGGATTGAATAACTTGTTCCAACATTTGTGGCAATTTCCATAATGTTTACATAACAATTTTTTCCATACATCTTTGCTGGTTTGTGGAATAAAGGCTTCATTGAAGATGTTGATGTAACTGCATAATCTGAAGCATTTTCTTTGATATATTCATTAACATTTTCAACCGCATTGTTATTTTGTTCTAATCTTTCTAGTTCTGCATTTAATTCTGCGATAAATTGTGAAGAACTTTCGCCATAATCGAACATACTTACAACATCAAATCCGCCAGTTTTTCTTTCAACAGCAAATCCATATAAACAAGGAACTGCTTCGGTTGACAAAATTGAGAAGTCTTTATATCTTTCTGGTTTAATAATTCTCCAACCTTCTGGTTTTGTAAATTGAAATTTATTTTCTGCCATAATTTCTCCTTTCTTCTAGATTAATTATTTCACATAATAATATATTTGTCAAATAAAATTTAAAAAAGATTTTATCAAAAAGGTACAAATATTTAAAAAATTAATTGACAATTATGCGTGCTTATGTTAAACTCACAATGCTTTAATTTAAAAGCATTAAACGCATTAATTAATAGAATTTTTGCAGAAGTACCCAAGTGGTCGAAGGTCTTGCTTCGCAAGCCACTCGCAAATTATAAATTTGCTCCCGCTTTGGCTACAAATAGTCCACTGGACTATTTCCTTAACGCGTCGCGCCCCTGCTATCTTAGCAGGCTCGCCCCAAAAGTTCATTAATTAAGCAAACTTTTAGTTTTTTTGCAGAAGTACCCAAGTGGTCGAAGGGGCTCCCCTGCTAAGGGAGTAGGTCTGTAACAGGGCGCGAGGGTTCAAATCCCTCCTTCTGCGCCATTCGGAAATTGTCGAGCGTTTTGCTCGATTTTTTTATTCAAAAAAATACAGCGCTCTTTCGCTCGCAATTTCCTTTTTACCGACCAAACGCGAAATGTGCTTTGCAATTTCGGTCGGTACTCTCGTGCGAAATGATTGCCGATAAGAATGTTTTAAAAGTTGTTCGCACCTAGCGGGTTTTGAAAAACTGCTATAACACTTTGCGCTTTAATAAATTTTTGTTAAAATGAGAGTTATGAAATTGGGAGAAAATTTTTCAGCCGAAATATTGGATAATGGAGCAAATGGAAACGGAATTGCAAAAATTGACGGATTTGTTTGCTTTGTTCCTTATTGCGTGAAAGGAGAAAATGTAACTTTTAAAATTAAAAATATTCAAAAAAACTTTTGCGAATGCGAACTTGAAAAAATTATTTCTCCATCAAAAGATAGAGTAATTCCACTATGTCCATATTTTGGAACTTGCGGTGGCTGCCAACTTCAACATATGCCAAAAACACTTCAAAGCGAATATAAAACAAACCAAATAAAATCAATTTTCAAAAAAAGTTTTGATAAGAAAATAAATGTTTCGCCTTGCGTTTCTGAAAATGAATATCATTATCGCAATAAAGTAAACTTTGCAATTCGCGATAACAAATTGTGCTTTTACAACTGCAATCAACAACTATTTGCTGTTAAGAACTGTCCGTTGTTTGTCGTTGATTTGACTGACATTATTTCAATTTTTAATAAATATTTAGCAAGCGTAAACACAAATTTTCAGGCACTTCATATCAGACTTTTAGGTGACGAATATCAGTTTACTTTTGTTTCAACAACTTTAGATTTTCCACAAAAAGAACAATTAATTGCACTTTTGCAACAAAAAAACATCAAATTTTCATTAAATTTATGCAAAAATTCAATAAAAAACAGTTCAAACATAACAAATAGTGTAATTTGCGTTTATGGCGATGTAAAGCAAGATTATGATATTCTTGGAATTAAAAACAAAATATCTCCTGCTTCATTTTTGCAAATCAATCAAAAAGTTCAAGATAGAATCTACAACGATATCAACCTGCTTATTCCAAAAACAAGCAAGATTATAAATGCTTATGGCGGAACTGGAATTTTAAGTTCGATAATTTCAAAACAAGCAGAAATTGTATATTCTATCGAATTAAATAAAGCGGCAAGCAAAAATTGTGAAGAAATGATTAAACTCAACAATTTAAAAAATATCAAATCTGTTTGTGGAGATTGCAAGGTTGAAATTCCATCAATTTTGCAAAAGGAAAAAATAACTCATATTATCTTTGACCCACCTCGCAGCGGAATTGACAAAACCATTTTAAATTGCGTAAAAAATCTTAAAATTCCAAACATTATTTATCTTTCTTGCAATCCTGCAACTCTTGTCCGCGATTTAAAATTGCTTGATGATGTTTATGAAATTTTCAGCGTTCAACCTTATGATATGTTCCCTCAAACTGCTCACATTGAAACGCTTGTTCAATTAAAGTTGAAAGTTTAGCATATTGACATCAATTTTCATTGTTGTTATAATATTTATATATGGAAAAAGACGATGTATTCAGTATATTAACTATAAAAGAAGGAACAGAAGTAATCGATAAAGATGCTTATGCTGACCATACAGAATTGAAAGAAGCTAATTTGCCTGATTCGATTATTGAAATGGGCGCTTCATCTTTTTTAAGATGCACTAATTTAGAAAAAATCAAATTGCCAAAACATCTCAAAAAAATAGGTACTTATTGCTTTTTTGATTGTAATCATTTATCTGAAATTACTTGGCCAGAAGATTTAGAAACAATTGAGTCACGCGCGTTTCGTAATTGTTCAAGCTTGAAAAAAATTGTCTTGCCAGATACAATAACAGAAATACAATATGGTGCATTTGAGAAATGCAAAAACCTAGAATCTATAACATTGTCAAAAAATTGCAAAAAAATAGGAATATCTTGTTTTGCTGGTTGTAATAATTTATCTGAAATTATTTGGCCAGAAGATTTGGAAATAATTGACGAATGCGCGTTCGAAGATTGTTCAAGCTTGAAAAAAATTGTATTTCCAAATAATTTAACAGAAATAAAATGGTTCGCATTTAATGATTGCGACAATTTGCAAGAAGTAGTTATTCCTGCAAGTGTTAAAGAAATAAGCAACAATGCTTTTAATAATTGTTATACTTTAAAAAGTATTAAATTTGAATACGAAAAAGGAAAATATTATCA
>URAC01000043.1 GCA_900545735.1 uncultured Bacillota bacterium
GAGATCATGCCTAGTCTCGTGGGCTCGGAGATGTGTATAAGAGACAGTTTATATACAACCGATCAGCTGGAGGTAAATCCGGAACTTTTACGTGATCCGTCGAAACTTCCGCTTAGTGCCAATGCTTCTTCCGGACATGTGGACGGTTATACCCTCGACCTTTGTCAGGATCTGCTGGCAAAATGGCAGGGAAAATTTGGTACGATGGATCCGAATTCCATGACAACATACAATTTCTGTGATTATTACGGAGCCATGGTAGGGCAGTTCTCTACCCTGGGAAATGTATGGAAAGGGATTATTGACAACCAGGAAACGACAGTACATTCGGTAGAATCTGACAGACAAAAAGAGATGGGTGTCTCGACAGATGAAGAATTAGCAGATTTGATAAAATACCAGCAGTTTTTAAATTAAAAAGGCAGAATTATGGAAGAAAAAATAAAAGAATTAAAAAAACTTGCAGAAAGTGAAATTCAAAATGTTACAAACCTTGAAGAATTGAATGCTTATAGGCTAAAATTTTCTGGAAAACAAGGCTTATTAACAGAAATTATGCGTGGAATGCGTGATGTGCCACAAGAGAAAAGAGCAGAAATTGGGGCGCTTGTCAATGATGTTAGAACTTTTGTTGAAAATTCAATAAAATCTCTTGAAGAAAAGTTGAACGAACAAAAATTGAACGAAAAATTGGCTAACGAAAAAATTGATATTACAGAACCTAGCAAAGCAGGTGAATATGGTGCTATTCACCCACTTTATAAAACATTTAACAAGTTGATTGATGCTTGCGTGGAACTTGGCTTTGAAGTTGTAACTGGTCCAGAAGTCGAAGTTGATAAATATAATTTTGAGAAGTTGAATGTTCCAAAAGACCACCCGGCAAGGGATATGCAAGACACATTTTATATTACAGACGATATTCTTTTAAGAACGCAAACTTCAAGCGTTCAAGCGCGCGTTATGGAAAGTAAAAAACCACCAATCAAAATCGTCAGCCCAGGAAGGACATATAGGGTGGATAATGATGCTACACACTCACCAGTTTTCCATCAATTTGAAGGGCTTGTAATCGATAAAAATGTTTCTATGTTAGATTTAAAAATGACATTGAATAAACTTATAAAAATCTTGTTTGGCGAGAACACAGAAACAAGGTTTAGACCTTCTTTCTTCCCTTTCACAGAGCCAAGTGTAGAAGTTGATGTTACTTGCCCATATTGTGGCGGAAAAGGTTGCAATTTGTGCAAACACTCAGGCTTTATTGAACTATTAGGCGCGGGAATGGTCAACCCAAAAGTGCTTGATGGTTGCGGCATAGACTCAAAAGTATATTCAGGCTTTGCGTTTGGTCAAGGCGTTGATAGGCTTTGTATGGTTATGGATAAAATTCCAGATATGAGAATGCTTTTTGAAAGTGATATGCGTTTCTTAAATCAAGTTAAATAGTTTTATGATAAATATTGGAGATAAAAATGAAAATTTCGTTGAATTGGTTAAATGATTATATAGATTTAAAAGAGATAAAAGTCCCAAATTCAGATGGCTCTAAAAAACAACTTGCAGAATATATTGCAGATAAATTAACAGGTGTTGGCTTTGAAGTTGAAGAAATAATCAATCTTGGCTATCATTTGGAACACGTTGTTGTTGGAAAAATAGAAAAAATCGTTAAACACCCAGAAGCGGATAGGCTTTATGTTTGTCAAGTAAACATTGGCGATAAAAATGTTCAAATTATTACAAGCGCAACAAATATAAGCGAAGGCGATTTGGTCCCTGTTTCTCTTGAAGGAGCACACCTTGCTAATGGAATAGATATCAAAGTTTCAAAGATGCGTGGCGTTGTTTCAGAAGGAATGTTCTGTTCTGGAGAAGAACTTGGAATTACAGACAACTTGTATGATGGCGCATCAATTAATGGAATTTTAATTTTTAAAGATAATTTTGTTCCAGGAATGCCTGTAAGCGAAGCATTGATGCTTGACGATTATGTTTTAGATGTTGCAATCACGGCAAATAGGCCAGATTGTATGAGCGTTTTAGGCATAGCAAGGGAAGTTAGTGCTATTTTTGCTATTCCAGTTAAAGAACAAAATTTAACATATAATTGCAAAGGCGGAGATGTTAATAACTTTGTTTCAGTTGAAGTTAAAGATTATGAACTTTGCCCAAGATATATTGCAACAGCAGTTGAAAATATCAAAATTGAAAAAAGCCCACTTTGGATAAGAGCAAGATTGTTTGCTGTTGGAATACACGCAATAAACAATATTGTTGATATAACAAACTATGTTTTAACAGACATTGGTCAACCTATGCACGCTTTTGACCAAAAATATTTAAGCGGACATAAAATTATCGTTCGCACTGCAAAAGATGATGAAAAAATCGCAGTTTTAAATGGAAATACTTATGAACTTACAAGCAACAATTTAGTCATTGCTGATGCTGAAAAACCTTGCGTTATTGCAGGTGTTATTGGCGGACTTAATTCTTGCATTTCTGATGACACAAAAACAACAATATTTGAAGCAGCAGTTTTTGAACGCGCTCAAATTAGAAAAACAAGCAGATATTTTGGTGTCAGAACAGATTCTTCTGCAAGGTTTGAAAAGGGTGTTGACTTGTCTAGCCCAATGCTTGGAATGCAAAAAGCACTTTCAATGATTGATGAATTAAAATGTGGAGACATAATTTGTGGAATGATAGATTGCAAACAATCTCCAGTTGAAAACAAACTTGTTAAAGTTTCTAAAAACAAGATTGACAAAATTCTTGGAATTACAGTTAAAGAAGAAGACATTAAAACAATTTTAAATGGTCTTGGAATAAAAGTTGCTTTTGATGGCGATATTTTAACCTTAGAAGTCCCACCATATAGATTTGACATTGAAAATGCAAACGATGTTGCCGAAGAAATTATCAGAATGTATGGCTACGATGTTTATAATTCAATCGAAGCACCTTTGTTTGAAAATTTGACAATTACACAAGGCAAGCAAAATGATATTTTAGACTTGCAAAGGAAATTTAAAGACTTTTTAGTAACAAGAAATTTCAATGAAATTTTGAGTTATTCCTTAGTTCCAGAAAATGCTGTCAAAAGCCTTCAACTTGTAGATTTCCCAGAAAATTCACCAATAAAATTGGCAAATCCAATCAGTGAAGAACTTGGAACTTTAAGAACAACGATGGCACATTCGTTGTTTAGCAATATTGCCTATAACATTAAAAGAAACAATCACGATTTCAAAATTATGGAAGCGGGAAGAGTGTATTTGGCTAAAAATTTGCCTTTGACAGAGCAACCACTTGAAAAAAATATGTTTGCTTTTGCAAGCGTTTGTCCTTCAGATGATTTCTATACATTTAAAGGCTTGATTGAAGTGCTTTTGAAAGAATTTGATGCAAAGCTAGCATTAAATTATTCAAAAAGACCATATTTGCACCCAGGAATCAGCGCAGATTTAACCCTTGAAGATGGCGCGTTGATAGCAAGTTTTGGAAAGGTTCATCCAAAGGTTGCAGCAAATTATGAAATTCCTGAAAACACTTATTTTGCAGAATTGAATTGTGATGAAATTGTAAAACTTTGTGAAAAGCAATTTAAAGTCAAAAAGATTTCAAAATTCCCTATTGTTGAAAGAGATTTAGCGTTAGTTGCAGATGAAAATGTAACAGCAAGAGAAATCCAACAAATTATTGAACAAACTATGGGTAAAAACTTCTATTCTTGCACATTGTTTGACATCTATCGCGGAAAAAATCTTGAAGGTAAGAAGAGCTTGGCGTTCAATTTGAAATTCTTAAGCGATGAAAAGACTTTAACTGACGAAGAAATCAATCATATAATCAATAAGATTTTGAAAAGACTTTCAGAAAATTTAAAAGTTAATTTGAGATAATAAAATGATATTTTTAGATAATGCAAGCACAACAAAACTTTGCGAAACAGCAAAGAATACATTATTAGAAGAAGCAGACAATTTTTATAACGCATCTGCTTCTTATTCTGTTGCATTGGAAAACAAAAAGAAGATAGATAATGCAAAAAAAGACATTTGTAGTTGCTTGCATATTGATTATAAAGAAAACTTGATATTCACAGCATCTGCAACTGAAGCAAACAATTTGGCAATTTTTGGAAGTGCTAAAAAGGGCGATGAGCAATATGTCTTTTCGTCTGGAGAGCACTTATGCGTTTACAACTGCGCTGAAGAGCTTAAAAATCGCGGCTACAACGTAAAATTTGTTCCGCTAACAGATGAAGGGGTTGTTGATTTAGACGCTTTAAAATCGATTTTAGAGGCTCCTACAGCGTTTTTGTCCTGCATTCACGTAAGCAACGAAACTGGGGCAATCAATGATATACAAAAAATAGGCGAAATTTTGAAATCAAAATGGAAAAATGCAATTTTTCATTGTGATGGCGTTCAAGCATTTGGCAAAATTGATGTCAATTTGAGCGCGTTAAAAAATGTAGATTTGTATACAATATCCGCTCATAAAATAGGTGGACCAAAAGGAATAGGGGCGTTATTCGTTAGGAATAAAGCAAAGTTGAAGCCTTATGTATTTGGCGGTGGTCAAGAATATGGTTTGCGTTCTGGAACGGAAAATCTTCAATCAATTATGGCGTTTGCGGCAACAAGTAAACAAAAGTTTAAAGATATATCACAAAATTATGAGTATGTTTTAAATTTGAACAAGCATTTTATCGGAGAAATTCAAAAATTTAAAGATGATAGAATAAAGATAAATTCCAAAAATGGCTCTCCATATATAATAAGCCTTTCATTCCCAGGGGTTAAGGGTGAAACTTTAGTTAGAATGTGTGACGATGATGGCTTGCTTGTTGGAACGGGCAGTGCTTGCTCATCAAAGAAGGCTGCATTAAATAGAATATTGCTTGCAATGAATAAATCAAAGCCTGAGATTGAAGGAGCAATTCGAATAAGTTTTTCAAAAGACAACACTTTGGAAGAAGTGGAGTTGGCTGCGAAAATTCTTGTTGAAAATTATCATAAACTTGTTTCAATGTTATCATAAACTTTTTGAATAATTTTTTATTAAAATATTAAACTAACTTTTGATTAAGAGTTAGTTTTTTGTTTTTAAAAAATTAATTTTAATGTTTGGAGGTACTATGAAAAAGTGGAACATCGCAATATGTTGTGTACTATGTTGCATATTATCGCTAATATCTTGTTTTGATATGGGGCAAGTTAGTGCGGAAGGCGAAGATTTGCAAATAGATGCTAAATCTAGTTTGTTGATGGATTTTGATTCCGGCACTATTCTTTATGAAGATAATGCCGATGAAAAAGTTCCAGTGGCAAGCATAGTAAAACTTATGACTGTGTTAATTACAATGGAAGAAATTGAAGCGGGAAATTTATCGCTCGATGAAAAATTGACAACAACTGAAAATGCTTCCGGAATGGGCGGAAGTCAAGTGTTTATTGACCCTTATGTTGAATATACAGTTGATGAAATGTTAAAGAGCGTGATTGTTGCATCGGCAAATGATGCCAGTGTTGCACTTGCAGAAAAAATTGCAGGGTCGGAACAAACTTTTGTTTCAAGAATGAACAAAAGAGCGCAAGAACTAGGCTTAAAAGACACAATTTATGTCAATGCAAGCGGTTTGCCAGAGCCTAATCAATATTCAACCGCACGCGATGTTGCAAAACTTTTCAGAGAAGTTATCAAACATAAATTGTATTTCGAATATAGTACAATTTGGATGGATAATTTAACTCACCCTTCAGGCAGAAAAACTGAAGTAGTAAATACTAACAAATTGATTAGATATTTTAAAGGCTGCGATGCTGGAAAAACGGGCTCAACAGACGAAGCGGGTTATTGCTTAGTTGCAACAGCTGAAAAGGGCAATATGAGATTGATTTCCGTAGTTTTAGGGGCAACAACATCAACGGCAAGATTTAATGAAAGTTCCAAACTTTTAAATTATGGATTTAGCAATTTTGAAAACAAACAGATTATTGATGTTTGCGAAAGTGTTGGGGAAATTAAACTATTAAAGAGCAAAACAGAAAGCGTTAAAGCCTATGCAAGCGACAATTATTATGTGATAACAAGAAAAGGAGAGCAATCTTCTTATGAAATATCTCTTGAAATGATTGATAAATTGAAAGCGCCAGTTCATAAAGGAGATAAAGTTGGAGAAATTAAGATTATTAAAGATGGCGCAGTGGTTGACGCACTAGATGTTGTCATCTTAGAAGATATTGAAACTATAAGATATAGCGATAGTTTGAAAGAAATTATTTCAAGATGGTAAAAAAAAAGAAGCCTTAGTCTAGGGTATTTGAAACTAGCCAAATAATTAACACTCTAACTTGAAAAAGTTAGAGTGTTTTTTTATTCTCTCTTAACCAGAAAATAAAACGGATATTATTTCGTTGTCATAGGTTGTCATTGTTATATTAATATTTACAATTGCTAGACATACTTTTTAACCTTGACAACAAAGAATATCAATTTAAACTAAAAAACAAAGAGAAAAAAAGAGAAAGAGTGTTGTGCGTTTGTTCTGCCAGCACACACTCTTTCTTCTAACCAAGTTTATTTGTTGTGTGCTTGTCTGTTCGAGCGAAGCGAGAACACTTGTATCAAGACAAGCACACATTTAACTGCCATTTTCTAATTCAATACACGATCTATTCCTATTGAACTAATTTTTTTGTGTTCGATATATTCTACTGCTTCTTTCAAGATTGTTTTGCCCAGTTTTCTTATTTGTTCACTATCTTTAATTAAAAGATTTAGCAATTCTTTCTCTTGATGAGTTGAAAAAATGTAATATCCTATCAAATTAAATGAACCATAAGCATTTCTTTCTGGATTAGATAAACTACTCAGATTGAAATCAATAGGTAATTCTAATGTTTGTAAAATTTGTTTTATATCCTTTGGACATTTATCTAAATAGTTTGCATAAGCCTCATCAAACCAACATATTCTCTTAATGTTATATTTATCATAGATATATTTATTAAAATATGAATGCACTGTTTCGTATAGTAAAGTATATCTCATTCTATTTAACTGATAATCATTATTCTTGTCTATATAAACTTGTATTCCATTATTATAAAAACAACCCCTTATCCAATTTGGTATTTCTTTTCTTGTTGAATATTGCTTTATGTATTTAACGAAATCTTCTCTTATATCAAAAAATTTTGCATTTAATTTTAGGCTTTCCTTTGTTTTAAAGAGTGTTTTAAGTTTTTCAATACTATCCCTGTCTCTTATACACATCTCCGAGCCCACGAGACTAGGCATGATCTC
>URAC01000044.1 GCA_900545735.1 uncultured Bacillota bacterium
TCTACACGAGCCTTATCGTCGGCAGCGTCAGATGTGTATAAGAGACAGGAAAAAGATTTTCATTATGATTATATTAGCAATCAAAAAAATGTTGAAGATAAAAAGTGGAGCAAAATTTTTCTTTATGACGCACTTTCATCTTTCACTGGGAAAACCTTTGAATGGGGAGCATTAACTGGCGTTAGGCCAACTAAAATTGCTTATAAACTTTTAGAGCAAGGCGTTGATGAATTGTTTTTAAAAGAAGAGTTGATGAAGCAATATAGACTTTCTGAAAACAAAGCAACGCTTTTGAAAGAAACTATAAAAAATCAAAAGTGCATTATTAAAAATGACAATCTTGTTGATGTTTATATCAACATTCCTATTTGCCCATCTCGTTGCAGATATTGCAGTTTTATTTCCGCAGAATATAACGCCGTTCAAAATTTAATTCCAGCGTATTTAGAAGCATTAAAAAAAGAAATTGATGGCATTAAAAAAATCATATTAAAAAAGACATTAATTGTTAGGTCAATCTATATCGGTGGCGGCACTCCTTCCGTTTTGTCCGCTCAGCAACTTGATGATTTGTTGTCTGAACTTAACTTTAATGTTAATGAATTTACTGTTGAATGTGGCAGGGCAGACACGATAACAAAAGAAAAATTGCAAGTTTTGAAAAAACACGGAGTTACTAGAATTTGCATTAATCCACAAACTTTTGTAGAAAAAACATTGAAATTGATTGGCCGCAAACACACTGTAAAAGATGTTTTAAATGCCTATGCAATGGCGTTAGAATTTGGCTTTGACATAAACATAGATTTGATTGCAGGGCTAACTGGCGAAACATTTTCAAACTTTAAAAAGTCAATAAATTATGCTTTGGAAATGGCTCCTCAAAATATAACAGTCCACACGCTTGCTTTAAAACGCGGCTCAAATATGACAGATGAAAAGATATTGAATTTAAAAAAGAAAGAAAATTTATCAACAGAAGAAGAAATTGCGCTTCACGAACAAGAAGTTAAAAAGATGATAGATTATGGTCATAAGCGACTATTTGAAGAAGGGTATAAGCCATATTATCTTTATAGGCAAAAAAACACGCCGCTTGGACTTGAAAATGTTGGCTTTGCTCAAAAGGGAAAAGTTTGCATCTTTAATGTAGATAGTATGGAAGAAACTTGCTCAGTTCTTGCTTGTGGCGCAAATGCAGTTTCAAAACGCGTGTTCAGTTTGGAAAATCGCATAGAAAGATGCGATAATGTAAAATTTATTAACGATTATCTCGCTCGTTTAGACGAAATGATTGAGCGAAAAGAAAAATTATTCAGTTAATTTTTTTTGCATTAAAAAAATATCAAAAATTCTTTTAAAAAGGGTATTGACACCGCATAATTTTTGTGTTAAAGTTGCTGTCGCAAGGAGGAAATTATGTTAGGTGATTCAATCAATACTTTTGCTATGATGGGAAGCGATTTGAGCAATATTACAATTAGAAATGTAGATTATTTAACATCAAATTTTAAATTAAATCCTTTAAGTAATTATGATGCAAACATTTCTATTGAAGACGATAGCAAAAAGAAACATATAAGACACAGCTATACAAATTCAGATGAATATTCAATGTAAACTCTCATATTTTGAGAGTTTTTTTATTGTTAAATAAATTTAAAAACGACAAAAAAATTTAAAATTTATTTGCACCAAAACATTAAAAAATGATAAAATATATACAGCAATTTAATTGCTATAAAAGGAGAGAAATATGAAAAAATTTACAATGATTGCACTCGTTTTATGCTTGGGAATTGTATGTCCATTCATATTTGCGGCGTGCGGAACTCAAAAAGCTGAATCAACTGTTATGAATGTTTCTTTAAACCCAGAAGTTGAGTTTATTTTAGACGAAAATGACACTGTTGTCAGCGTAAATGCCCTAAACGAAGAGGGGAATTTGATTATTAATGGTCAAGTTTTTGTTGGAAAGTCCGCTGATGAAGCGGTGAAATTGTTTGTTTCAATTTCAAAAGAAACAGGATTTTTAGTTTCTGGCAATGTCAATGTAGGTGAAAATGAAGTTAATATTTCATTCTCAGGCGATACAAAGAAGGCAGAAAATCTTTATAAAGATATTAAAGCCAAAGTTGAACAATATTTGTCAGAAGAAAATATTACTGCAACTTTAAATAAAGTGGAAACATTATCAAAAGAATATTTGCAAAAACTTGTTGAAAAATGTGCTCCATACATTGAAAAAGCCAAAATTGAAGCAATGAGTTATAAAGAACTTTTAGATGAACTTATTGCGTCAAGAAAAGAAACTGCCGAATTATATTCTCAAGAATTAAAAGATGCATATTATAGAGCAAAAGCAGATATAGTCAACGAAGAAAAATTTGAATATTTAAAATCACAATTAAGCGAAGCACAAAAAGTTGCGTTTGAAACGATTAATGAAATATATATGTCCGCTAAAAAATCTCTCGAAGAAACTAAATTTTCTTTATTTGTTGATGAAAGCAGTGCTTATCAAGTTGCTTTGAAAAATTATAGAGCTGCAAAAACGGAGTTTTTAAATTATAGAAATTATGTTGCATCGTTAGAACCAAATGAAGTAACGGAAGCAGTTACAAAAACTTTGGACGCTATTGAAGCTCAATTAAAAAATGCAGAAGAAGCATTAAACACAGCATATAATTCAGCAATGGCATCGTTTGAAACCGCACAAAGTGCTTTGGATAAAGCCTACAATGCTTTAGTTAATTTCTTGGCGGAAGCAGGAAAAGATGTCAATGGAGCTTTAGATAAAATTCAAACTAATTTGGATACAAAATTAACATCTTTTGAAGATAGTTTTAAATCGAAACATTCTGAACAAATGCAAAAAGCCCAAACAGAATGGAAGCAAATGAAAGACAAGCTTATTGAAGGATATAAAGCATAAAAAAAAAGACCCGTTTAAACGGGCCTTTTTTTAGATTAAACTTCAATGTTTGATTGCTTAAACAAAGGCGAATTAAAAAATTCTTTTAATGAAACGTCAAGTGCAGTTGCAATCCTATAAACTGAAGTGATTTTAATGTCTGAAGTTTTGCCTTTAATGATTTCTGGAATTGTTTTTTCATTAAATTTTGCAAGGCGAATAAGCCTATATTGCGACATCTTTTTTTCTGCTAATAATTCTTTTGTTCTTAATCCTACTGCTTCTATTAATTTCATATGTATTTCTCCTACCAGTATTATAATACCACCCTTTGCAGCAGTTGTAAAGTGTTTTTCGTAAAATTTTTGCGCATTTTATATACTTTTTTTATTTTGAAAGAAAAATGTTTGTGATATACTAATCAAAAGGAGCATTTATGCCAAAAAGTATTGCAATAGATGGAACGGCAGGTTCTGGCAAAGGCACCATTTCTAAAATACTTGCAGAAAAATTGGGATTTTATCATTTAGACACAGGCGCTGTTTACAGAACTATTGCCTATGATGCGATTAGCAAAAATATTGACATTTACAACGAACAGGCGGTTGTAAATATATTAAGCGATTGTGATGTTTATATCAAGCTTGAAAAAGGCAGGCAAATCAATATGCTGGCAGGGGAAGACTTGGGGCAAAAAATCAGAACACCTCAAATCGATGTCGCGTCGAGTGTCGTTTCAGTTTATCCTGAAGTAAGAAAATTTGCAGTTCGGATTCAGCACGCACTTGCTAAAAAGCATAATGTAATTATTGAAGGGCGGGATATTGGAACAGTTGTTTTGCCAAATGCGGATTACAAATTTTTTATAACTGCTAAACCTGAAGTTAGAGCAGAAAGAAGGCTGTTGCAACACAATTTGCCACAAAGTGAATATCCAAAAATTTTAAAGGAGATAATCGAACGCGATGAAAGAGATATGACGCGAGAAGTTTCTCCGCTTAAACAAGCCCCTGATGCCATTTTGATAGACAATTCAAATCAAACGATAGAAGAATCGGTCAATTTGTTATTGAGTTATATAAAATAAAAGCCAGTTTGAACTGGCTTTTATTTATAGAAAAGTTTTTAAACTTTCGATGTTTTTTTCTTCTATTTCGAGTAATTTTTTGCAAAGATTTAAAATTTCATCATCGGCGGTGGCGTGGTCTGCCAAATCCTTTAGACATTGAATTGTTCCCATAAAAGTTCCTAAAAGCAACATTTCAGAAATATGAGTTGTTGATTTATCCGCCAATGTTGACATCTTGATTGTGCTCCAAAGTTTGATTTTCTCAAACATATTATTATCTTTAACATTGAAATTTTCGCTTTTGGCAATCATTTCACATTCTTGAGAAATAATATTATATTCGCTTTCTTGACTCAAAAGTTCGTTTATTAAAGTTTCGCATTTTATTGATGGCATAATATTGTCTATTGATTGTAAAGCAGTTTGGCAATTTTGATAGATTGATGTCAATAATAATTCGTTATCAGTTTTTTCTTTGCATTCTTCCATTTTTTTATCTCCTGGCTTTGTTGTTTGCAAGAAAAAGGAAATATATTCATAAATTTTTGAATACTAATCGTTTTTTTATGCAAAATATATGTATGAGAAAATCAACAAAAATTTGGCTAATTATAATGATAATTTCAAATGTAGCAATGTTATATTTTTTTGAACCTATGATAAAATCAATTAACTATGTTGGCGGGCAAATATCAATTACTCCTAATTGGGAAGCGTATGTTGGATTTGCGCTATCTATAATTGCAACAGTTTCTGGATTTGTTATATTCTCTAGATTTTTGAAATCACTATCTTTAAGCAAGCAAATTTTCGTTTCTACTATTGTTCCAACAATAACTTTTATGTTTTTAATGTTTTTTTTCTTTAATATAACAAGTATGGAGCAGGTTGGAGTTGTTGCTGCAATTAGAGATGGTTTATCTATCAATACATCAACTCAAAGATATATTTGGATGGCAGCGGTGGCAGTTATATATTCGATATATTTATTGATTACATATTTCTTATTAACCAAACCAGTAAGGAAATTGGAAAAGGCGCTTGAAATAATCAAATATGGTGGAGAACCAAAAAAGAGTTTAGATTTGGGTGGAAGCAAAGAGTTCCGTGCGATTGAAATGGATCTAAGGGCGATTAATCAAGAAATTAAAGAAAACAACCAAAGGAAAAAGGTTGTGGAAGAAAGTTAAATGTTGACATATTATGATAATGTATGATAAAATACTTTTGAGGTCAAAATGCCAAACATTAATAATTTCTACATTTCATCAACAGCAAGGTTCGACGAACTTTCCGCAATAAGCAGAATTTATAACTATTTATTTACAAGCTTAGATGTTGTCTATTTAGGTGATAATTCAGAGGAGTTGTGCCCAGATGTTTACACAAAAAATTTTGATAAGGGCATAGAAATTGTAACTTGCGAAAACGAAAATTTTTATAAAACGCATAGAAACTATTTTAGTGCTTTAAATAGAGATGCGAAGTTTAAAGAATTATTTCAAAATAAACGAGTTTTACCGCTTAATAGTCTCAATCTCAATAAGAAGATTTTGCTTAAGGCAGTTGAGCCAATAAATAATGATAATTTGCAACAAGAAGAAAAAGAGTTTTATGATAGGCTTAGGTTAGTTACGAACAAAAAATTGACCAATTTGAATGAAGGGCATTATGATGGTTGTAAAAATCTTGCCTTAATTATCTTTTCAGGCTATGAAAGAAAGCCTTTTGCGACCAACGATAAGATGTTGCAAGTGATCAATGAAGAAAATCGCAAATTCAGAAGAAAGTTTGATTATATATATGTTATTTGTAATGATGACATTTTGCAAATTTCAAAGTTTGGTGAAATGCAAAGTATGGTTGACAACAAGGTTTTAAAAACTGTTTATCAAAAATCACCAAAATCAGATTTGGGAAAAGAGTTTTAAAAATTTTTAAATTTTAGTTGACATCTTAAATGTTTTTTGCTATGCTATCAAAGCATTGTAAAATGCGGGTGTAGTTCAGTGGTAGAACCCCAGCCTTCCAAGCTGGTTGCGAGGGTCCGATTCCCTTCACCCGCTCCAGCATTTGCGAGCGGAAAGATATTTCCGCTTGTTTTTTTTTAAAACAAAGCAAATGCGCGGTAGATAGTAGATAGATTATTAAGAAAAACGACGCTAATATCCGCGGTAGCACAACCTTATAAAAAGAGGGTAGACCTACTTTTTTTATAGCGGGTTTGTGAACCTCTGTTCGAACTAGGTCGCCTTTTCGCTTGCTCGCTCAAATGCTCGCGTTCTCACAGAAATATCCTAAATAAAATCAAATTGCTTTTTAATAAGCAATTTTTTTGCTAATATAGTTTGTATGGAATGTAATTTGTGCCCAAGACATTGTGGAGTTGATAGAAGTTTGAAAGGTGGCTTTTGCGGTGCTCAAAATTTAAGAGTTGCAAAAGTTATGAAACATTTTTGGGAAGAGCCAATAATAAGTGGAACAAATGGAAGTGGAGCCATATTTTTTTCACATTGTTCATTGAAATGTTGCTTTTGTCAAAATTATGAAATTAGTCATTTGGGCAAAGGTGAAGATATAAGCGTGCAAAAACTTGCGGAAATATTCAAAGAATTAGAAAATTCTGGGGTTCATAATATCAACCTTGTATCTCCAACTCATTATACAAACGAAATAATTGAAGCATTAAAAATTTATAAGCCAAAAATTCCTATTGTTTGGAACACAAATAGTTATGAAGAAGTTGAAACCATAAAAAAATTAAAAGATTATGTAGACATATATTTAGCAGATTTGAAAGTTTGTTCGAAAGAAATCTCTTCTGAATTACTAGGAGCGCCAAACTATTTTGAAAGGGCTTCACAAGCAATTTTGGAGATGAGAAAAAACCAACCTGTTGATGTCATTGAAAACGACATTATGAAAAAGGGGATTATAGTTCGTCATTTAGTTATGCCAACATATCAAGATGATAGCCTTAAAATTTTGGATTGGATTAATGAAAATTTGGGAAATGAAACATATATTAGCCTTATGAGCCAATATACTCCTTGTTATAAAGCAAAATTTCCTATTGATAGGAAGTTGAAACCGCTAGAATATAAAATTGCTGTCTCTTATACACATCTCCGAGCCCACGAGACTAGGCATGATCTCGT
>URAC01000045.1 GCA_900545735.1 uncultured Bacillota bacterium
ACGAGATCATGCCTAGTCTCGTGGGCTCGGAGATGTGTATAAGAGACAGCGAATAACTGAAATAAATATAATTTGTTTTGAAAAGGTGAATAATATGGCAAAGAAAAGTTTAGTATTAAATTTATTCGTCTGCTTTTGTATGATATTTTCGACTGTAATACTATTTGCTGCTTGCAATAAGAATTGTGTTCATACATATTCAGATTGGGTGGTTACCACCGATTATACTTGCACTACTGACGGAGTAAAAACTAGAACTTGCACAAAGTGCAATCACACCGAAACGGAAACTATTCCTGCATCTCATACGCTTACTCATTTAAGTGTCGACCCCGCCGATTGTACGCATACTGGAACTCTTGCTCATGACCATTGTTCTGTTTGCGATAAAAACTTCATTGACGGTGTAGAAAAGAGCAATGAGCAATTAATAATCCCTGTTGGCGATTGCTATTTTTATGCAGTAGCAAAAGTTGAACCAACTTGTACAGAAAATGGAGTGCTTGCTCATCTACATTGTGATGGATGTAACAAAAACATTATTAAAGATGTTGAGTATACCGACCAAGAATTGGTAATTCCTGCTACACATAATTTGGTTGAAATAGGTGCAAAAGCAAAAACTTGCTTTGAAGACGGGCATTTAGCATATACCGTTTGCAGAAGTTGTAATAAAGTATTTATAAATGGCGAAGAAAAAACATTGGAAGATACAATAATTCCTTCTTCTCACGAAATAGAGCATAATAGCCTTAAAAATGCTACTTGCATTAGTGATGGTATGCTTGAACACGATTACTGCAAAGGCTGTGGCAAATATTATGTAGATGATGTAGAAAAGAGTTATTTTGATTTAATAATTCCAAGCCTTGAACATACTTATGGCGATTTAATTTCTGCCACAGAGAATGAAAGAGCCCATTATACTTGTAGCGTTTGTCACAAGAATTTTAATGAAGGCAAAGAAGAAATAAATGGCCTAGATAAACTTGCTGGGCATACTTTAGAGTGGATAGAAAAAGAAACAAGCACTTGCGAAAGCAGTGGCAATAAAGGGCATTACAGATGCACAGATGATGGTTGCGAAAAGGTATTTGATGCCAACTATCAAGAAACATTTAATATGTCTAATGGCCACCCATATGATGGCTATGGTTATGATGAAAGTAAGCACTGGAAAACTTGTTCTAAATGCAATATGACAGGCACTAAGAATTACCACGAATTTGTAAACAAGTATGTTTGCAGAGATGGTGTTTGGTACAAGTATAGCAAATGCTCTGTATGTGGATATGAGACATCTGAAGGCACTTATGATGTTCCATACAAACTAGAGGCTGTTTGTCCATTTATTGTCGGCAGACACACTTTGAATTACTCATTTGATAGTACTTATGAATTGAAAGTATACGCTTATAATAAAGATACGAATGCTCTTAAAACGTATTACAAACAATTAAGTAAAATACTTCCAGAAAATTCTAATTTCTATACTCGTTTACAAGAGTTGGAAGAATTGGTTGCTAGCGGAGACACAAGCAGTTTTCCACTAACGGAAACATTTACATTTAAATGCGAGCAATATGAACAACAACTAACAATAACTTTTGATATAGAGAGAAAGAATGTACAATTCGTTTACCCTGTTTATCCTAAAGCAACTGACATATATTGGGGAAATGAAAGTTTAGGCGAATTTACTGTTGAATTTTCTTCAAACTTCTATGATTATATTAATGAATGTTATGAAGCTAATTATGTAAAGCTAAGTGAAACAACCATTACTGATGATGATGGCTTTGATATCAATGCCGATTGGCCAGATGGTCACACTTATACCATTAAATTTACTTATAACGAAAAAGATTATGAAGCTTCATTTGTGTATGTAAGCGATAAATTTGTAATTCAACGAATAAGGTCAATAGCTACAGAAATTTGTTGTGGCGAAGACCCTGAGGTCGACTTAAGATATGCTAATGGCTCTTGTTCTTCTTTAAATTTTAGCAAATTAAAAGTTATTGACGGGCATTTTGATAAAAACACCCCAGGAGTATATACTGCTACGTTTGCCACTCTTGATGGATATGCAAAACCTGTAACCGTAACAATTACCGTTAGAGATAAAAAAGATGTTAAAGAAATTTTGAACGATGTAACTTACTATATGGCAAAAGGAAGCAATGGCTTTAAGGTACAAGTTGAGTACTTTGACGAAACTTATGGTTACGAATGGATACCTCTTGCATCCATTGTAGAATATGAAGGCGACAAATTAGACGGCGCAAAAATTGGCTCTTATACAGTTGTAGCAAAGATTGGCGATAGAAGTAAAAAAGTTAATGTAAATGTTTACGACTCTGACGAAAGAGTTATAACAAATATATCTTCTTCTTTAGATGACACACTATCTCTCGTTTGGGCTAGAGATAATGACAATAACATAATTTGCGATTTGAATGGTCTATTTATCAGAGCAGAATATAATGATGGCACATATGAAATATTGCCAATCACAAAAGAAATGATATCTTGCCAAGAAGACGGAGATAACATAACTGTAAAAGTAACTTATTTAGATAAAACTTGTACATTTAATGTTGTAATTGGTGACAAAACAACTGCTGGATATACACTAGACTATGTATTTGTTGGCAAAGATTTAGCACAATATGAATATCAATGGGGCGGGATAAAATTTGTCATAATGTCACAATATGGCACAGGTGCCTTGGACGAAACTTACACATTGCAATTAAGGAAAGACTCCAATGTATTCTTTGTCGATTTAAACCCTGATATGCTTTATATTAATGATGAAAATGACATATACGGATATGACGGAAAAGTGGACTTAGAAACAATAAAAGCCGAAAATTATGATTCTGCATATATTATGCTCAATGACGAAATAATTGCGGATATCACTTTGGTTATATACAACAAAAACGAAGTATTTTCAGAAATATATTTCAAGAATGATAGCGCTCAATTAATAGTAGGTTCTCAAGAAGAAATAATAGAACAATTAAAAAGTAAGTATTATTGCTATTGCGAAATTTATGACTTTGACATCTGGGGCGACAAAGAAATATATAGAGAATATCTAGAATTTAGTGGTTTTACACTTGGAGATATGTCTGATATAGACTTCCACAAATATGGAAATGTTAGAATTCCTATTGAATATAGAAACAGAACAACATATCTAGAAGTTCAATTAATCCCTAATTTAGCTTTGTATACAAGCAAATCTTATACGAATCAGTATGGTAATGAATTTATATTGTATTCTAATGGATATTACGAAACAACTTATTCGCAAAACAGAATAATTGGAACTTACGAATTTATGAATGCAGCCAAAAATATTGTATTTTTGCATAACTTGCCTTACAACGAATATGGAGAAGCAATATACTTATTAAACGATGACGCTCAAAAAATCTCAGACCTTAGAATGAAAGGTGTTGAAGGATTTACCAAAATTGGTACTTTCTCAGATATGTACTATGCGTTATTTACGCTATACGAAAATAATGGCATATATTATGGCGAATTGTTTGGTAAATATTATGATAGCGAAGGAATTCATTATGAATACTATTGCACTCTTCCTATTGATTACGACCCAGTAAAAGAAAGAATTTATATGTGGAATGCCGAATATATAATTGGTGAGTATGATGAAGAAAACGATTGTTTCCTAATTGAAATTCCAATGGCAGGCAAAACCAAATATGAATATGTAGATGCCGAAAATGGAGAAAAATGGTCTTATAACGATAATTGGATAGCATATTATTGTGTTTATTACAATAATGATTGGCATTGTGTATCCTTTTGGGACTGGAGATACAATGAAGACCAAACCAAGATAAATGAATATTATTATGATTCTGATGTACCATCTAATGTTATAGATATATCTGATTTGACAGAGGTCCCTGCCACAAATGAATAGTATTTTAATACTAGCAAAAAAAAGATGTTGCTTAAATAACATCTCAGACTGCAAGCATCTATCTACACTCTGCACAGGTTCAAAAACCTGTGTTTTTTTGCCTACAAACTCATAATTGTTGCCAAAATTGAAAAATTGCTTGACAATAAATCGGTATACTAAAATAGAAAAAAACCTTATAAATTAAGGTTTTTAAGCAATGGAGCTAATGACGGGGATTGAACCCGTGACCCCCACCTTACCAACACACGAACCTTTGCTTCAAACTTGTGCCCACACCCCCAAAATATCCCATAAATACTAGCACCTTCGCTAGTATTTTTTATTTAGATACAAAAAATTTTAAAGTTACTGTATCTTACTGTACCTATAGCCACTTTTTTAGCATACTTTGGAGGTCTAAAACGGGGTAAAACCGCCTAAAAATATCTAAAACTTTGCTAGTTAAATTTGATTGCGACGGATATGGACATATTTAAAAAATTATGTTATAATTGCCTTGCAAATGGATTGGCTATGAAATTTATTTGCTCCCTGATTGGTAAATTATTTATCAATCCCCCTCCAATTCAAACTTTAAGGAGGTAAAAAAATATGTTTGAATATGTACCGAAAAGTGAATATCAACCTTTTAAGTTGGAGGTTGATGAAATTTTGAAATCTATTCAAAGAGATTTGAGAGAAAATGGAATTTTAACTTTTCAATTCAACTTAATTGGAAGTGCTAAAAGAAAATTGATTACAAGAGTAGAAAATGGTAATCAAGGCTTTGACTTGGATTATAATATTGTAATTCAAAAAGTTTTTAACGAAGATTTTGACGATGCAAAACTATTAAAACAAACATTTATGAATTTGTTTGATAAATATTTTGACAATAGTTATGAATTTTCTGAAGATTCAACTTCTGTAATAACAATAAAAAAACTAAATGCACAGAGAAATAAAGTTCTTTGTAGTGTTGATTTTGCGATAGTTAATTACTATGAAGATGAAGAAGGTATGGAAAGACAAGAGTATATTAGATTTGATAAAAATACTGGTAATTACTCGTGGGCTTTAAGAAAAGTTGCAACAAATCATAGACATGTTGAAGACTTAATTAAAGAAAAGAATTTGTGGCAAGATGTAAAAGTCTTATATCTTGAAAACAAAAACAAAGAGCCAAACAAGAAATCAAGAATTGTTTATTATCAAACTCTTGAAACAATTTATCATAGAAACTTCCAATAAAAAATAGCACCAGAAGAAATTCTGGTGTTATTTTATTTGTAAAAGTAAAGGATAATTGCTATTTTAAAAAATAAGTATCATTGCAATGATATAAAATGTGTTATAAATTATTGACTTTGTATCATTATAATGATATAATTCTATAATAATAAGGAGAAGAGTATGTCAAAGTTAGTAATTTATCACGGGTCAAAAGACATTATAGAAAAACCATATTATCATGGAGGAAAAGCTGAGAATGATTATGGTTTTGGTTTTTATTGCACGGAGAATTTGGACCTTGCAAAAGAATGGTCTTGTAGCAATAACGAAAACAATGGATTTGCAAATAAATATTCCATTGATACTACTGGTCTTAAAATTTTGGATTTAACAAACAAAAGGTATTCAATATTGAATTGGGTTGCCATACTTTTAAAGCATAGAACTTTTGATTTGAGTAATGAAATATCTAAACAAGCAAAAGAATATTTGATAAAAAACTTTTATATTGATGTTGATGAATACGATATTGTTATTGGTTATAGGGCAGACGACTCATATTTTAGTTTTGCAAGAGATTTTATAAACAACACAATTTCAGTTAGACAATTAAGCAAAGCAATGGAACTAGGTCAACTTGGAAAACAAGTGGTTATAATCAGCAAACTCGCATTTGACAAACTTCATTTTGATGGCTTTGAAACTGCTGACAAACTTGAGTATTACACAAAAAGAAAAGCAAGGGACGAACGAGCAAGAAATGATTATTTAAACGGCACTAGAAAAGACGCGATTATAAGTGATGATTTATTTATTATAGATATTATTAGAAGAGGTATAAAAGATGGCGATACAAACTTATAACGATTTATATTTGCATTATATTGCCGAAAATCTAGGTGTGATGTTTGAACACGCTGTTGACATTGGCATTAACCCCACAATTTTTTGGAACACTTTTATAAACTCAAATGTTGCAAAACAAATTGAAAAAGGCAATCCAAAATATCTTACTTGCTCGGCATTAGATTATTTGAATGAAATATATGCTGGTAAAAGAAATATTCCAGAAAAAGAAGATATAAACAAAGATATGTATTATTGGGCTGGTTGGATACTTGCCCAGTATCAACACAAAAAAGGATATTCTTTTTATAAAATAAACAACAATTTGCCAATAGAAAAAGTACTTGATTTGTATTTCACACTTCATGAAGCCGATGTAACAAAATTTTATGATGTCGCAGACACCTATTTTAAAAAGCAAGAAATAACCAATCTTAAAAAAATTAGACAAGCAAATGAACTATCTCAAAGCGAACTAGCAAAAAAAGCAGGTGTTGAACTTCGTTCTATTCAAATGTATGAACAAAGAAGAAACGACATCAATAAAGCCCAAGGTGAAACCCTATACAAACTTGCAAACGTGTTAGGTTGTAATATTGAAGATTTGCTAGAAAATTAAAATTCTAAATACTGCAAGGTTGATTTTCTCCAGAAAATGTGATAATATTCAATTATCTGGAGAAAATGTTATGATTATTACCGCTCAACAATTGAAAGAACAATATAGTAAATATGTTGATATAAATGGAAAAATAGCAAGAGATGTTAAAAAGGAAAAGTTATTTCCTTTGGTAAAAGGCATTTATGAAACCAATCCAAATACTAATGGTTCAAGGCTTGCACAATTTATTTATG
>URAC01000046.1 GCA_900545735.1 uncultured Bacillota bacterium
GACAATTCCTTATTTAAAGCTTCAGGTAGAAATATATAGTTAAATATTGAATTTTTATATTTTTTCCCTATCGTTGTAGGATAAGCAAACTCCACTTCGTGTCCATTCTCTTCAATTTTATAGCTCTCAGAATTATTAATTAAAAAATGCTCAACACTGTAATCTTGAATATCATCTAAAAACTTTTTTAATTCGGTATATTTCGAGTCCCTTATTTTGACAGCATTATCTTCTAGGCAATAAAAATTATATATTGATGCTACCAATTTTGCCATATATTGTTGTGATTTTTCATTGTCATCAACTGTAAAATCAGTAACAGCTTTACCATCCAACAAATCTTTTATATTAACAATTAACTTATTGTGGATATTCTTTTCTTTAAGAATCGGAATAATTTTTTTAATATCCTTTTTATAGCTAAATATTAAATACAGACTAATATATAAAACAATCGCATACACATCATGACATAACGATTTTTTTTCTACTTCACTTGTTGAATTATCAACTTTTATCAAACATCTTAAATATTTAATTACTAGCGATTTAAAAATTAATTTATCATCTAATAGGATTTTTGCTAAGTAATTATTAATTACTGGATATTCAGTACTATCAACTTTACATAATTCTAAATATTTTTTTAGTTTACCTGAAACTCCTATCGGATTTTTGGTTATATCTTTAATTATTTCCAACACAACCTTTGCTTCAGTCAACATTTGCAAAAAGAAAGTTTTACTCCAAATTACTTTAACTACATGCTCACCGCTATAATGCTTATCCCCATCAACAGGTACAGTTACATCTTTTGTTATTAAGAAATCATTGCCAAATTCTAAATTTTTATATTTATCAAAGTCATAAATGTAAGAATACATAAAATGCTGCAGAAAACTACACAAATCATATTTTATTTCTTTATTCTCATTATTAATTTCAAAAATTAATTTTTTTATATCATTCCATTTCGAAATCATTTCATCTGAGTTATCCAATGAAAACAAGTAACCTTTAAAAATATCTTCATCATCCAACTTTAATCCTTTTAAATTGACATCCAGAAAATATTCAATGCCTTGATTACTAATTCCATCATCACTTGAAACAATCACATTAAATGTACAATTACACAAATTTTTATAAAAGTTAAGAGCATTCTGTTTGGTTGTAAGATATTGTGGTATTAATTTATATAAACTAGAAAATTTAATATTTTGCCCATAATAATCATCTTTTAGAACTTCTGTTCTTTCTTCTTCAGATAGATTTTCTCCATAGCAATGTTCTGCAAATGTTTTGTATTCTTCAAAATTTTGTAGTTCTAACTCACATTTGTCAAATATGTCTTGGTCACTTCCATATTTTTCTTTCAAAAAATCAAGAATCATGTAAATTACCGTTATTCTTTGTTGTCCATCTATCACATCATAATCATTGTTCTTTTTATTAAGGATAATATTACCTAAAAATTTACCAGAGCTTTGTATATCTCTAATCATTTCTATAACTTGTTTTGGGCCCCATCTCAATTCTCTCTGAAAACTTGGTATAATATATCGCCTATTTGTCTTAAATGAAATAATACTTTTTTGTTCAGCACCTTCCATATCAATCTTAACATCAGTATCTTTATCTTCTAAAAAGTTTTGAAGTTTAATAATTGTTCCTGTTATTTTTCCCATATATTCTTCCTTCGCTATAATAGAGTAAAAACTAACTTGTTAATCCTCTAAGTCTCCAACATCTAATGCATCATCATCTATCGCATTAATATCATAATTATATCCTACAACCGTTGCCGCTAAAAATTTTTTAACATTTTCCGTCATCTCTATTAAGTAATCACTTGACTCTTCAGGCAATCCTACACTAAAACATCAAATATTGTTAATATATTTATAAATAATCAACCCTACCTGTAACCCTACCTGGCATAAATCACTTATCCACTTTGTCCAATGTTATATTTTTTAAGATTTCATCATATTTTGACTCTTCTAGAGAAGTAAAATACTTATATATCTCATCAACAGCTAAAAGCGACGACTGTGAATCAATATGTTTAAATATTTGGTCTATACCATAATTTGCAAAACCAGTCAAAAAACTAGCCGGGGAAAATTTAGTTATATTGTAATCCGGATCGAAAGCAAGTTTTAATCTTTCATCAACATCAAATGATAACGTTTTGGAATTGATTATAGCATTTTGAAGCATAAAATCGAGCAACTCTCTCAGATTTGTATTAGTAAGACTCATATATGTATTTCTACCTATAGTTTTTACAACACTACTTGCATCTTCAGGAGCGGGCAATGTCTTATCCTCTTTAATACCTATTGCACATGCCAAAATATACACATCAACTAAACGATTAAATAAAGAAATGCCTTCTTTTCCACATAATTCTGTGTCAGCACGTTCCCAAATTGGGTGATTTAATATTATATCCGTATTTAACAGCATACTACTTTACCTCCTTTTTTTCTAGAATATTATTAATATCAGTCAAGTTGCCTTTTTTTAAAGTAGCTTTTTCTTGGGTATCATTCTTAATAATATAGAAATCATATAGCTCTGTATTTTGAAGTAAAAACCTGATTTTATTTAAATCTAAAGTCAAAAGAATTGTTTGTTTTGAAACCGATGGTAAAGTCTTAAATATGTGTTCTGACTGTGAGTTTCCTGTGAATGCAAAAGGAGCATCAATTATAATAGGATTCTCATTATTTTCCATCTTACACTCTTGCAATGCCTTTATGATACCTATTACATACGAATACTCATCAACAGCAAGCTGTCCACCTGTTAAATAAGTGGTTCTTAAAGAAAAATCATCATTAACAAATTGTATTTGATCTGCATCTAATTCCGTTTGGGTTGTCAACTTTTTAAATATATCCCTTACACAATAATTTAATGTATCTTTAACTTCTTTTTCTTTTCTCGCTTTTTCCTCTTCAAGAGAATCTTTTATTCCTTCAAAAAATTGTATCTTTTCTGTCATCTCAGATGAAATCTTAGAATTCCTAATTAAATCGTCCAATTTTCTATTACCAATCTCAAAAATTTGTTTCTTTTGAGCTATTTTGCCCTCATAGCCAGCTTTTTCACGATTTAAAGAATCCAAGTCAACCTTAATCTGCTCTAACTCGGCAACAAGTTCTTTAGCATCATCTAATCTTTTCAATTCCTCTTCTTTTTCATGAATAGATGCTTCTAATTCAGATATTTTATTCTCATGAGTAGTTATTTCTGACAAAAGCTTTTCATACTCCATTACTTTTATTTGAGAAAGTTGTATTTTGTTTTTTGATTTTGAAACAAATTGCCCAAATTGATATGTATAAGAATCTGGTGGCATAACACTTATAATATTATTAATTTTCATTCTAGCATTGTTATCTAACTCTCTACCACAAACACAAACATCTTTTTCTAATATTTCTTTTAGTAAAGGTTTACTTAAATTTTCAAAAACGTTTTTATATGAAGCTGCAAACAAATCATTTTTTTCTCGTAAAGTTGTGCTACTTTTACTTGTTAAAGTAGATAAAAATAAATAAGGGTAATATTTATAGAAGAGATCCCCTATTTCGTGTCGAATATCTACTATTTGTTTTTCATGGCTAGTTATTGCTTCTCTATTCATTTTTAACAATTGCTGTAAACTATCCTTATTATTTGCCTGACCCAAAACTTTAAATATCTCATCACGGCGTGAATTTTTGGTTTCAATTGTAGCCATAACATCTCTACGTTTCTGTTTCATTAATTCAATTGTTTCATACAATTCTTGAATATTTTCCTGCATTTCGGAAACACTCATATTCCCAGTAGTCGAAGTCATTTTTGATGTCATCTCTCTGTGATAAACACCCAAAACTGAATTTGCTTTATTTTTATTGCCTAGATGAGTTATCGCATTAGCATATGCATCCAAACCAAACAATTGATGGATTGCTAACTTTAATTCTTTTGAATCTAGAACAATATCTCTTGCTTTTTCACCATCCAACAGAAAATATTTTGACAACCCTTTTGGTAAAATAGTATTAATTTTATTAGCTACATCGCCATTAAACTTTTCCCAACTATCATTAATTAAATGCAATAAAGAATAATCAGATTTGATCGCCCTAACATTTTTTATATTCAAAGCATAGCCAAAATAAACTTCTTTGCTTAAACTATATTTAATTCCTAAATGCTCAAAGTCAATTTTTCCAGAGACTTTTAACATTTCATTTGTTTTCATTTCGTTAAATGCGGAAATGTTAAAAATTGGCTTATCATTATTCTGCCCGAAATCAGGATCGCCATAAAACATCCATCGAAAGAATTGTAAAAAAGACGATTTCCCAAATCCTGAGTCACCATAGATTAAAGTTATTTTGCCATTTTGATTTAATTGTAACTCGTTCTTGCCATAATAGCATCTAAAATTTTCAATTACAATATTATTTATTATCATTCTTTTTAGTCTCCTCAAAAATACGAATAATCTTAGCAACCATTTGTTTATCATCAGCTTTACTTATGTTTGCAATATTTTCTTTTTCCATACTTAAAATTTGATCTTTGAATTTAGTTTGTTTTTCAGTTAAATTACTCATCTAAATCTCCTCCGTTAGCATAATCATTTTTGAACAAAATGTCTTCCATTGTCATATTGTACTCCGATAATAACTTATCAAGCTTATTTCGTAAATCAGCTTTATTTAATGCCAATCTACTATATTCATAAAATCGTCTAAACTCAATTTCAGCAAAAGCTGTATTGGTTACAGAAGGCAGCACAATAACATCATAAATATCAGACTTCTTCTTTTCCTTACCAGTATCTGGATCCTTATATAATCTTAAAATTCTACCTCTTCTTTGAACAAACTCTCTATAATTGTCATTGCTAGACAAAATCAGAGCACTTTTTATGGATGGAATATTTATCCCCTCATCCAAACACCTAATAGCGACCAAATAATTAATCTGTCCTTTATTAAAACTATCAATTAATTGAAGACGCGTTTCTATATCTTCTGTTGCGGTGAATTTAGATGCTTTAGCTGATGGATTTACAGATAATAAAGAATAATTTATCAACTTCAAAATGTATTCTAGATGGCGAATTTCTTCTTGCTCTTGCTTTTTTTTATTATCAAAAAACATTTTTCCATCACTACAATAAATTATTGTGTGGTCTTTATCTTCTATCTCGTTAAAGATAGTTGAAATGCTTTTTAATTTTTCTTCAGCCATTGATA
Organism: uncultured Bacillota bacterium; assembly: GCA_900545735.1. Taxonomy (GTDB): domain Bacteria; phylum Bacillota; class Clostridia; order Christensenellales; family UBA1242; genus UMGS687. The sequence continues at coordinate 5,271 of URAC01000046.1, forward strand.
TTGCTCTTAACCTTCCACGATAACCAATAGTAAATTTTTCTTCATCTACTATAATGTTTTTTGTTGGATCAATTGCTGATAACATTAATTGTGTATATTTAGCAAAATTCTTTTCATCATCTTCTGAAGCATTAACAAATATTGGGTGATACTCATAATTTACTAAGTATTTTCCTATAGCTTTTTCAATTGGAAAATCTATCACTTTTCCTCCAAACCATGATAATAGTTTAGTCGTTTTAGCTTCATCATGTCCAAAAACTGGTGTTGCAGATAGCCCTAATTTATATGGATATTCCTCAGATAACTTATCGGATAAGCTATTATAAAAATTATGTGCCTCATCAACTATAAGTAATTTTTTAAATTTTACCTTATTATATAAATTCACATATTTAGGTAAAAAGAAACTTTTAATAGTTGTGATAACAATAATTGGCTTGTAATTTTGCAAAGAAGATAAGTACCTTGAATATATTTTTGTTTCAGCATCTTTAATTTCACCATGAACACATATAATATGAGCAGATGGGAAAAATTCTTTTGCATCTTCAGCCCACTGAGAAACCAAATGTTTGTATGGTACGGCTATAACGGTAAAAATGTTTTCAGTGTTAATAAAATCTTTAATGGAATAGAGCGAAGTAATTGTTTTGCCTGTACCCGTTGCCATAACAAAAAAGCCACAATGATTATTTTCGTTCCATTTCTTTTTAGCATCCTCTTGATAAGGTCGCATTGTGTATTTATTTTTTTTAACAGAATAAGAGCCTAAGTGCTCAACTTTTTCAATCAACTCCGATTTAAACGCATCCATAAAATCATAAACTTCTAAATAGTCGTTTTTATTATTCCAAATGCTATCAAATTCAGCAGTTTCATCAACTATTCTATCTTCATAATCCTGCCAACTTTTATAAACCCTTATCTTTTCATAATTATTATAGTAAGCATTTCCACTCTCATTGTTTGAACCAACACAAGCAATAACATTACCATCAAAATCTTCTAAAATAGCTAATTTATCGTGGTACATTCCTCCATCTTTTAAAACAATCTTAATATCAACAACATCCTCTTTGACTAATAAATACAATATTTTAGCATTTTCATCACTAAGATCCAACAAAGTACTCTTTACTTCTTTTATGAATTGTTCTTTAATTATTTCTCGAGCATTGTACCCTTGTCGAATGGCAAAAGAGTCTTCTTCACTTAATTTGGGTGAAGTGGCTAAATATATATGTCCACCTTTTTTTGCCATCGTTAAAATCCCTTCACCAATGAAATCTAATGCGGAAGAACTAAAAAATCCGACACTCCTTTTATAAGTCTTAGCGCATGAAAGTATAGGGTTTAAAATGCTTGAAAAAGCTTCTTCACCAACATTTTTGTATGAAATATTAATTCTGTCTCTTATACACATCTCCGAGCCCACGAGACTAGGCATGA
>URAC01000047.1 GCA_900545735.1 uncultured Bacillota bacterium
TCTACACGAGCCTTATCGTCGGCAGCGTCAGATGTGTATAAGAGACAGATATAACCTTTTTCTCATTGGGGGCTTTTTGCTCTGATTTGCTTAGAACATTTATTCAAGATGTAATAGGCGCAAATTTAATAAGTTGGCTAAAGACTTTCATTTCTGTAAACTGGGTGATTGACTTAATCGAAGTTGGAATTATTGGCGGCGTTGGTTCGTTGCTTGCATTTTTGCCACAAATCATCTTGTTGTTTTTCTTCCTGTCATTAATTGAAGACAGTGGTTATCTTTCAAGAGTCGCTTTTATGTTTGAAGATTTGTTTGCAAAAGTTGGGCTATCTGGCAAAAGTGTTTATACGCTTTTAATGGGCTTTGGCTGCTCAACAACTGCGGCGCTAACTGCAAGAAATATGGAAGATAAAAATGCAAAGATTAAAACTGCAATGTTAACCCCTTATATGAGTTGTTCGGCAAAACTTCCAATTTATGCTGTTATAGGCGGAGCGTTCTTTTTAAAAACGAATGTTTTTGTAATTTTTGGCCTTTATATGCTTGGGGTTATTGTCGCTTTAACATTAAGTCTGTTATTTGAAAAGACAAAACTCAAAAGCAAGGAGCAATCATTCATATTGGAATTTCCAGCATATAGATTGCCTTCTTTTAAACGCGTTTTGTTGATACTTTGGGACAATGTTAAACTCTTTTTAGTTAGAGTTGGAACACTCTTAATTTCAATCAACATAATAGTTTGGGTTTTGCAAGGATTTACTTTTAAGTTTGAATATGTGGCATCAACCCCTGGAGCAAAAAGTATACTTGAAGTTCTTGGCGGAATTTTGGCACCAATTTTTACTCCGCTCGGGTTCGGAAATTGGGGGGCAGTTTCCGCTTTACTGGCAGGGTTAATTGCTAAGGAAGTCGTCGTATCGTCAATCGCAATGTTTAATGGCGTTGATGTCAATGGGGCAGATATGAAAGCGCAAACAATGAAGACGATAACAACCGCTGGTGCAGTCGTTTGCTTTACGCAAGCAAGTGCATTGTCCTTTATGGTTTTCTGCTTGCTTTATTCTCCTTGCCTTGCAACTATTTCTGTTTTTAGAAAGGAAATTGGCAAAAAATGGACTTGGCTATCCATTCTAATTCAATTCTGCGTTGCATATTTCATCTCGCTGATTGTTTATCAATTATGTATGCTATTTGAAAATCACAACATCATCACTGGCATTGTAACTGTTTTAGCAATTTGTTTAATTGTTGCTTGCGCTATTATAGTTGTCAAAAAAATTCGCAAGAAAAAATTATGCTCAGGTTGCAGTGATTGCAAAGGCTGCAATAATTGTAATTTAAAATAAATTAAATATTTTTGTTGATATTTTTTCCATTCTGTGGTAATGTAAAAGCATGAAAAAACCTTTAGTTGCTATTGTAGGAAGACCAAACACAGGCAAAAGCACATTTTTTAATAAAATTTGCGGAAAAAGAATTTCAATCGTAGATGATTTGCCTGGCGTTACTAGAGATAGAATTTATGCTGACGCAGAATGGTGTGGGCATTCTTTTACTATGGTCGATACTGGCGGCTTAGATGTTAAAAGCGAAGATACTTTTCAAAAATCAATTAAAACTCAAGCGCAAATCGCTATTGATTTGGCAGATGTTATTGTTTTTATTGTTGACGGAATGGCAGGGCTTGTCCCAGCAGATTATGAAGTTGCAGAACTTTTGAGAAAAACAAAAAAACCAGTTGTTTTGGTTGTCAACAAATTGGACAGGTTTGAGGTTGAACGCACTTATGATTTCTATCAATTAGGATTAGGAGAGCCTTATCCTATTTCTTGCGCTCAAAGTAAAGGCCTGGGCGAAGTGTTAGATGCAATAGTTAATAATTTCTCATTTAAAGTAGATGCTAGCGCGGCGGACGATACAATAAAAATTGCAGTTGTGGGCAGGCCAAACGCTGGGAAATCGTCCATTGTTAATAGAATTTTGGGCGAAGATAGGGTTCTTGTTTCAAACATTGCGGGAACAACGAGAGATGCGATTGACACAGAGTTTAAATATAATGGCTCAAAATACACTATTATAGACACCGCCGGAATGCGCAGACAAAGAAGCGTTTTAAAAGAAAGCGTTGAAGGATATTCCGTAATTCGCGCAATGGAAGCTATTAAAAGAGCTGATGTTGTGTTGATTGTTTTTGATGCAAACGAAGAGATTTCAGAGCAAGATGTAAGAATTGCTGGATATGTTCACGAAGAAAACAAGCCAAGCATAGTCATTATGAATAAATGGGACTTAGTTGAAAAAGATGGCAACACCATAAATAATTATCAAAAAATGTTAGAAGATAAATTATCATTTATGGGATATTTTAAGCCGTTATATCTTTCAGCATTGACTGGCAAAAGGCTTGAAAAAATTATGCCAACTGTCAATGAAGTGTATGAAAATAGCACAAGAAGAATTACAACTGGCACATTAAACGAAATTATTCAAAAGGCAATTTTGTCGCAAGAACCTCCAACAAGAAAGGGCAAAAAATTAAAAATAATGTATGCAACGCAAGCGGAAATAACTCCTCCAACATTTGTAATTTTTGTCAATGACACAACGCTTGTTCATTTTTCTTATGAAAGATTTTTGGAGAATAGATTGCGTGATGCAGTAAACTTTGAAGGCACTCCAATTAAACTGATATTCAAAAATAGAAAGGAGGAAAAATAATGGAATGGTGGAAATTTGTCATCGTTATTGTTGTCTCTTATCTAATAGGTAATATTAGTTTTGCAAGAATTTTATCTAAACATAAAAAGAAAGATATAACGAAACAAGGTAGCGGAAATCCTGGCACAATGAATATGCTCAGAACTTTTGGATTTGGAATGGGCATTTTAACTTTGTTATTAGATGCGTCTAAAGGCGTTTTGGCTGCATTGTTAGGGTTATTATTGTTTGGTGGAGCGGGCAGTCCAGTAACAATTATGGGCTTGCAAGCATCTCCAACAGCAATGATGGGAATGTATATTGGCGGTCTAAGCGTTGTTTTGGGCCATAATTTCCCTATATTTTATGGATTTAAGGGCGGCAAAGGAGTTGCTTGCATATTTGGCGTCTATCTTGTTGCATCGCCAATTTGTGTAGCAATTTGTTTCGTTTTCGCATTTATATATTTATATGTTTTTGATTATGCCGCTGTCGCATCTTTTATATTCTTAACAGTATTGACTTTCCTTGAAGCGCAAAAAGTCAAAGGCAATTTGATTGTTACTTTGTTATTGTTCTGCCTTTATTTTATGACCGTGTATGCTCATAGAGCGAATTTCTATAGACTTTTGGTGGGAAAAGAAAACAAGGCAAATTTGCGAAAGTCTTTGAAGAAAATTTATACTAAAAAAGAAATAAAAGCTGAAAAGAAAGAAATTAAAACGGAAATCAAAAACGACAAGCACGAGGAAATAGGTTGATGGCAGAATATATAGTCTCGCAATGTTTTTTTGCTTTCGGATTTCTTTTTTCATTTATGTATAACTTTTTTAAAGTTAGCAGAAAAACAATTTTGTATTGCGGTGTAATTTTTAATCTTGCAAGCGCTATCGGTTTTGTATTATTGCACGCGTGGACCGGTGCATTAATGAATTTATTGGGCGCTTTATTAAATTTCATATACATATATAAAAACAAAAATAAGTTTTTTAGTTTGCCAATAATTCCAATAATTTTTGAAATTCTATTTATCTTAGGCGGGATCTTTACTTGGCAAAGTTGGCTTTCCATTTTGCCTATAGTTGGAAATTTAATTTATGGCGTTTCGCTTTGGCTTGAAAACGAATATTATATTAAAGCATTAAATTTGGTCGTTAATATCTTGTATTTAGTTTATGAATGTTTCTTATTCTCTTATGTGGCAGTAATTGGAACATCAATCTCCATATTGATGGGGCTAGCATTTTTAATTTGGGGCGAAAAATATAATAACTTTTTAAAAAATTTATTTCATAAAAAAAATAATAAAAATTGTTGACAAGCATATATTTTTATGTTATTATGTTCAAGCATTTGATCGTGGGGGTATAGCTCAGCTGGCTAGAGCACCTGCCCTGCAAGCAGGGGGTCATCGGTTCGAATCCGATTATCTCCACCACAAATTAAAATAACCGATGGAATGTAGCTCAGCCGGTTAGAGCACCACCCTGATAAGGTGGGGGTCGGTGGTTCGAGTCCACTCATTCCAACCAGAAACTAATCGCTCAAAACGAGTGATTTTTTTATTATATTCCCCACCTTGCCTTGCATAAGCAAGGCGTTTTGCTTATTTTAAGCAAAACATCAGGGTGGTCCCACCGCGTAGCCGAGCCGAAGGCGAACGCCAACTTTCGAAGAAAGTTATAAGGTGGGGGTTCGGAATGTCAACTCGAACCTATTCATAAAAATTCGAACCTAAAAGGGTTCTCTCAGAATTCTCAACCATATGTATCGAATTCTCAACTCGAACTTGGCGCAAGAGCACCTAAATTCGAACCCTTGGCAGTAAATGATGGAATTGAGGCTGAAAATGAGGAAGTTGATGCTAAAAACTATAAAACGCACAACAATAGAAGTGTGAACAAAGAGAACCCCAAACCCGCCAAACGATTTTCCAATCATATAGAATTCATAAATTACATTCCAACCTACGAGGTGATAAGATATCGCCACCTGTTCGCCTATGGGTTTTATATTGTATAAGTTTTTAAAGTAGTATGTATTTTTATTAGATTATGATATAATTATCATAAGGAGAAATACTATGACTAAGGAAGAAAAAGTAAAGAAATTAATAGATGCTAACGAAGATCTAAATAAAGGACAAATAATCTTAGAAAATTTAAGTTTTGGCAGATATCAACAAGCTAAAGATTATGTTGATAATTGCTGTAAGAATACCGATTATGCTCCATATATAGCGAAGAATAGAGCTATGGGTGGAATGTTTGGTAATTTAGGATTTATCGATTTAAAACCTTTAATAAAGAGAAAAGTGCTTAAAATGATAATTAATTCTATTGAAGAATATATTGCTGAACTTACCTTAAAAGATAATAAATAAAACAAATAAATTGCCGTTATCGGCAATTTTTATTTTGTAAATCAATTGACTTATTTGCCGATATTGGCTATAATTAAAATAGATTAAAATGAGGTGTTATGTTAATGGGATTTTTAACAGTTGGTGAAATTGCTAAAAAGTGGAATATTAGTGAAAGGTCTGTACGCAACTACTGTCAGCAAGGCAGGGTGAAAGGTGCAGAACTTAAAGGTAAAACTTGGATCATTCCAGAAGATGCTGAAAAGCCAGAGAGGGCAGAAAGAAAAGAGTTTAGCGATAATCCACTTCTTAATAGATTGAAAGAAGAAAAAGATATGAAACTTAAAGGTGGAATTTATCACAAAACCCAAATTGCACTTACTTATAATTCAAATCATATTGAGGGTAGCACTCTTACAGAAGACCAAACTCGAATGATTTTTGAAACTAATACTCTCGGCGAAACTCATGGTGTGAAAGTTGACGATATTGTAGAAACAAATAATCACTTTAAGTGTGTGGATATGGTTATTGACAATGCAAAAAAAATTTTAACAGAAAAGTTTATCAAAGAGTTGCATTACACTTTAAAATCAGGAACAAGTGACAGTCGAAAAGATTGGTTTAATGTTGGCGAATATAAATCTCGCCCGAACGAAGTTGGGGGCAACGAAACCTGCCGACCAGAAAAAGTTGCAGAAGAAATTAAAAAACTTTTAACTAATTACAATGCAAAACAAACTAAAACTATTAACGATATAATTGAATTTCACAAAGACTTTGAATCAATCCATCCATTTCAAGATGATAATGGAAGAGTGGGGCGTTTAATTATGTTTAAAGAGTGTCTTGCCAACAATATAATCCCATTCATAATAGAAGACGAATTCAAACTTTACTACTATCGTGGTCTCAAAGAATGGAACAACGAACGTGGCTATCTAACCGATACCTGTCTTGCCGCCCAAGATAAATACAAAAAATGGTTAGATTATTTTAAAATTTAATTCTAAAATTAATTACTAATTGGAGTAATAATGGAAATTGGTGATAAAATATCTAAAGCAATAAAAGAGGGAAAGTGGTTAAATATCTCCTATTTAAATAAAAATGGAGATAACACTTTTTATTGGATTGCAATAAAAGATATAGATTACAGAACTAAAAATTTAAAAGTGGTAGGTTATAATGATAAAAAATCCATGGACACTTTTGAAAGTTGGATTTCATTTGAAAATATTAAAAGTGCAGAAATAATCGATTTTACTTCTTATGAAGTTCCACAAGAACTTATAGATAAAATAGAAAATAATTTATCAAAGTTTAGTTGGTTAAATTATGATCATTTTAATCATAATGTTCTGAATTATTTTAATGAATGTAATATTTTTGATAATGACCCATGTCAAAAAGATTATTCGGCAATACCAGGAATTGATTTAAGATTATTAAAAAATAATAGAAAATTTAAATTAAATGATGAACAAACGAAGCGAATAATAAACGATATCTGTCTCTTATACACATCTCCGAGCCCACGAGACTAGGCATGATCTCG
>URAC01000048.1 GCA_900545735.1 uncultured Bacillota bacterium
CGAGATCATGCCTAGTCTCGTGGGCTCGGAGATGTGTATAAGAGACAGCTGATAAGGTTCCCGCTACAAAATTTTTTATAGTTTGTATAATTTCTGAATTTAACATTTTAACTCCTTTTAAATACGTGGTCCACCATCAAACATTATCCATGGCAATTTTGGATTATTGTAATGGTATCCGTATCTGACATGGAATAAAGTATGATTCTGTGGCGTCATCGGCACAACTCTAAACATGTCATTGGCTTTTGATACTACATGGTGTAATTGAATTCGGACTTGTGAACCATTAATATTCATTATTGGTGCTCTGCCTTTTTTTATAACATCATTGAAATTTATTATGTTTTTAATAAGAGCAGAATCATTTGTTCTAAGATTTTGTCCAACTTCTTTCCAAATGTCTTTTCTAACCTTAGCCCATTTGAAAATACCTTTTGTTGATTCACCTCTTGCAGCATAAGCTTGTTTTACATTGTCTGATGCTTGTTTAACAACATTTTTTAAAGAAGAATCAACATAATTATTGCTATCAGCAAATTGAACATTTGGATTTTTTAAACAATTATTATGTGTTAAAATTTCTTCTTCGCCAACATAATAAGTGTGAGTTGAATTTACATTCAAGTTGTATACATCAAGATTTTCAACTTCGCGCTTAACAATGTTATCTATAACGAATTTTTCGCCATTTGCTGTTGTTAAAATTTGACCAACTTTTAAATTTTCGGCTGAAACCCATTCACCATCGACATAGAACTCATGCCCTTCCGTTGCCGATAAGCAATTATCATTATAATAAATATCATATAGCAAGTCAACTTTATTATGATAAGTCTCTTGGACTTTAGAATACGTGATTTCACCGCTATTTTCATCATAAGTTAAAACTTCATCGCCAACTTTAATTTCTTCAATATTAACATATCCATTAGCTGTTTTTACCTTTGTTCCGGCTGGAAAACAACGACAAAACGCTTTTGTATAACCAGCTGCAATTAATGCCACGGTTGAAATTGTTGATATCCATTTAAAGGTTGTTTCAAACAATTCCATATCATTTTTAAATATGTCATCTATAATAAAACTTTCGCCTGTCTTACCCTTTTTAACTTCCGCAATCCCAAATGCAACTTGAAGTGTTCCGCCTATGGTTGCTACAACTGCCAAGCAAATAAAGAATGCTCCTGGAGCACATGAAGCTCCACCGGTTATAGGTGCAAACATAAGTAAAACAATCCCTAAAATCAACCATAAACCATTTGCAATTTTGCTGTTCCCTGAGCTTATCATTGCTCTGTCTTCTACGAATTCTTCTTTTAAGCCTTCAGGAATTTGTTTGACTAAGAAATTACCGTCTTCATCTATATCCAAATATTGAGTTAGTGGATCATATTCTGGAAAATTCATTTTGTATAAATTTTCTAATACTCGACGAGTATATTCTGTTTTATCTCCAAACTCTAAACTCATATAACTTTGGCCTAGAGATGTATCAATGATGCCTATATCATTAAAAAATGAATTTAGACTTTCTGCAGAAGTAATGTTTGTTGCCAAAGCCATGTTTTCAATATATTCGTTTGATTTTAATGTTGTTTCAAAATATCTTACATAACGGCCATTATCATAATTAATTATATTTTTATTTTCTAAATAATCATTCCTAGAATAATTATCTTTTACATTAAAAGTTATTAAGGCTTGGCCTTTTAAATTTACAGTTACAAGTTTATCTAAGAAAATGAATTGCAAATTCAATTCTGATTTGTTGCCTTTTGTGCAAGGATAATAATTATCAATATACACAAATGATTGTATTTCATTATCAAAAGCTTTTTTAATAATATTCTGTGCGGTTAACAAATCGTTTTCATCTTGTTCGCATGCAACCAAATATAATTGGGCATCACCTTTTAACATATTATTTTCATCAATATATGTAGGCAATGTAAAAATATTCGCAAGTCCAATTTGTTCACCATCATTCAATAATGGCATATTCGCAATGCTGGATAAATCTAAGCTATTTAAAAATTCCGTTTGAACAGCTTCTCCAACTAATGCTTTTAGAACTGTTAGATATAATGGATTTTGTCTGGAAACATTTTCTTCTTTAAATTTTCTTGTTTCAAAATTATCTAATGACAATTTCATTATGTAATCGCCTGAAATCGTGCTATATAAATTGCAATCTTTATAACAAATTCCAAATTCTTCAAACTCAATGCTTGATTTGTACCCCAAACCAATATCTATTTGCGATAAATAATTAATTTTAAATATTTTTTGACCATAAGAATTATATTCTTGTTGAAAAATATATTCTTCCGTAGCCGTTAAATTCTCGCCAGCCCCTTGATAATCTAAGTATTTAGCATCTACGATATTGTTAAATGGGTCTTTTGCTAAACTGACTACTTTTTCAATATAAGTGTCTTCTTCATTATAAAATCCAACCAACACTCCTACAATCTCACCCTGATTAGAATAAAGATAGGAGTATTTATAGCCATTTTCAATTTTTAATACAACTTTATCATTTAAATAACCTAAATAAATTTCATTTGCATCTGATTTAATGTGCGTTATATATGGATTGTTATTATAAAAGTATCCGTATTCAAACTCAATCGACTTGCCTTCATATTCAATCTTTGTAACAACATTGTATTTAGTGCCTTGATTGTTAATTTCCTCTGTTGTGATTGAATAAGGGTTCATATTCAAATAATCTGAAATTTTTGCAATGATTTTTGATTCAGTTTCAGGGTCATATTGATATTCAATTGTTGCTACATTTGTATGCTCATATATTTTCCCATAAGTAGGATATTTTTCTTCTATTAATTTCCCAAATTCGTTGTATTTAAATAATGCAACAACCTCGTCATTTTTGGTTATTGAAGTTAACAAATTATTTGTATATTCATAATAACTGATTTCGCCATTATTATTAAATGAATATATTCTTCCATTTTCATAATCATAATCAAGATGGCTAAAATCACAATTAATTTCAGACACAAATTCATCTTCATATAAAATTGTAGCCACTATGGAATCATTGATTTTTAAATTTTCAAAAATAGAACCAATGCTGTTTAAGCTTTCTAAATTTTCAATTTTAGTGCTTGTTGCGTCTATATTTTTTATTAAAGTTGAATATGAAGAAAGGATATCTCCTGATATGCTATTATTTACATTAATGGTATAGTTTAAATCTTTTGAAACTTCATTATCAAACTTTTGGCTTGAAAAATTTTTATAATCAGAAAAATTGCTTTCTACTTCAGCTAAAACTTTATCGTTATTTTCTCGATATCGTTCAGATAAAAAGTATAACAAACCATAAACCGAAGCAACTATAAATACTATCGCAAGAATAATGGAAATAATAATATTGCGTCTCTTTTTGTTTATTATCATACAAACCCTCCTTAAATATTCTTTGCCTTTGCAATTGAGCTTTCTGCAAGTTTAATTTCTTGATTTAACACATTGATAATGCAAGTAACATTTTCATAACAGGAATAATTTTTAAGCGCTTTTTCAAGTTTTTGCATTGATTTTATTTCTTCTTCAACACTGTTTATACAATTAATTAAACTGTTTAAACCATTTTTTACTTCTTTCTCGGCTTTGTTTTTCTCTATAGCTTTCTTAATTGCAGAATAAGGACAAAATGGAATATCTCTATTAGCTATTTCTTGATATGTAGCATAAGCGTTGTTTAAATAATTGGTTTGTTCAACGATAGCTTTATGGTTTGATTCAAACGCTGAATTAAAGACATTAAGAATTAGTGCTTCGATTTTTTTGTTTGTTCCGGCAAAATCAAAATTTTTAAGATTTTTAATATTTTGTTCCGTTTCAGCATAATTCTGTTTTAAGATCACATATTCATTGGCCAAATAAATTGGGTTATTAAATTCTATATTAACATTTTTAAACCTTCGAAGCGTATTCGCGGCTAAGAGTTGAATTTTTTCCTTTTCTTGATTTAAATTATTTAAAATCTCTATTATTGCTTCACATTTATAATATCCACTATTATAGCAATCAATAATCTCCGCGCTTTTTACATAATTATTAATTTTTTCATAGGCTTGGAAAATGTTGCTATTGATGCTTTCAAATAATTTATTATAATTATCAAAGTGAGAATCTACAAACTCATAGTATTCTTGTAAAGTTTTATTTAAAGCATTTGAATCAAAATCAATCAATTCATTAATTAAATTAGTAGTAACATTTTTAATTCCTAAACTATTATAAAAAGTTGTTGCCAAATTAATGAAAAGTAGTTCTTCATCTTCGTAAAATCTATCAAGGTCTGCCATTAAGTTTTTAAACTCATTAACTTTTATAAAGTTCTCATTTTTCTTAAATAGCGGATTGTCTATAGAATTAATTTTATCTAAGAACTTGTTTAAATCTTGCATTGTTGCTTTTAAAGATAAGAATTTATTTTTATTTGTTATAAAATCGTCTTCTATTGATGATTCGGCTGCTGCATAAGCCACAGAATAATTTGTGTTACTCGCCAAAATATCATTAACTATTTTAATGTTTTCTTCTAATTCAATATAATTTGACAATAAGGAAGAATAAATCAATTTAACATCATTAATTGAGCAATTATATTCATTATATATTGTGTATATTGTCAAATCAGGATTATAATTTCCTAAAATTTTAAAGCAAAATACTTTATTATCTTTATATATAACAATGTCCTGAGAAATGTCTTTTGGCTCAAATAATATTCGATAACCATTTTCTATAGATGTATAAGAGATATCATTAGCGCGTTCGCCATTTATATAACATTCAAAATTCAAATTTTCAGGCGTGAACTCCACAACGTTATTTGTGAAACCAAAATTGTTTACACCATTAAAATATTTGTTTAAATTTGAAACTGTAATTTTCAAATTAAATTCCAATCCATGGGTGTTTAAAACTCTTATTTCATATTCGCCTGGCTCATTAAATTTATAATTGTTTAATTCTGCTGTGTTTATATTAATCGTTGTATCATTAAATTTTACTGAAATTGATGCTGTAGTGTCATATAATTTTGTAAACGCAAATGATTCGCATTTTAATTCCGCATCATCATTTATATTTATAAACTTTACAGAATTTCCTTCTTGTAATCTAATTCTTGTCGATGGATTATTAACAATTATATAACCTACATATTTCAATCCAGCGTTCGCGGATATATTGTATTCCGTAAATTCTACGTATCCATCAACCCAATTTTCTTCTTTATTTTCTGCCAATATTTCAAATAATGACTGCCCATATTTATAATCACCATTGTAAGTTATATAGCCACTTTTTATAAGATTATTGTTTTCTGATGAATAATACTCAAATTTAATTTTATAGCTTTCAAATAGTGGGAAGTACTGGTCTGAAGTAAAATAATAATCTTTTTGCAAATAAATGGTTCCTGTATGCATTGCCAATTCATCAAATATGTAATTTTCATAATCTTCAGGCGTAATAGTTGTAAATATTATTTGTTCGTCACATTTATTATAAATCCAATTCACTAATTCTTCATTTGAATTAAATACTATAGTTTCATCGCTAAAAGTTTTAAAGTTTACTTCGTATGTATTATCTTCTTTTAATTTACAAATTTCTTCATTTTCAAAAATATTTTTAAAAACATTTTCCCTTGCTACATCAAAAGAAGAATAGATGTGTGTTTCATAATTTTTATTAGTATCATTGTATAATACAATTGCATAACCTTGCATTAAATAGTTATATTTTAAAGACCAGTTGCTAAAATTATCATAATTTACATGTGGTTTTTGCGAAGGCAAAATGCAAAGATACATAACACTAGAATTCCCTGCAATATCCAATACTGTAAATTTTAAATATCTTGGAGAATTATCCGTATTATATATAATCTCCTTAGATTTATAATTATATTTTGATGAAATTACTTCTAAATTTTCATTTGTAAATTCATAAGAAACATCTGTGATTAAAGTATATGGAAATTCTTCAATTATCTCAATAAATGCGTAGTCAGAAGCATAATTTATTAATTGTTTTGCTTCATTAGTATAAACATAAGTTGCATTTCTAAACACTTGAGATGTTGGAACGCTTTGCATATAAACTCTATAGAAAGCTTTGTCATAAGAATATAAATTTTGAGAAATATATGTATAAATACCATCTGTACTTTTTGCATTAGTTGTTTGCGTTGCGATATTATTAACAGAGCTTGAATAACCTTGCGCAGTTTCTTGAATCGTTACATATTTATTCTGTCTCTTATACACATCTCCGAGCCCACGAGACTAGGCATGATCT
>URAC01000049.1 GCA_900545735.1 uncultured Bacillota bacterium
ACGAGCCTTATCGTCGGCAGCGTCAGATGTGTATAAGAGACAGTCAAATAAGCATCTTTAATTTAGTAGGGGGCGAAAAAAATGCTTGTTAAACATAGAAATGTGAATGGGGGAATAATAACAATTTTAGTTGTTTTTTTATTTGCAGTTTTATGTTCAATTTTTTTACAAAAACTTATGATTATGTAAGTGCTGACGATTGGACAGCGATGACTTCTCCAATCACATCAGGTGATGGCTCTGCAAGCAATCCTTATGTGATTGATAGCGCTGATAAATTGGCCTATATGGCTGTTCAATGCAACAACAATAGTGGCAATTATAGGTCTGCTTATTATAAACAAACAACGGATATAGATTTAAGTTCAAGAACTTGGACTATAATTTCTGATTTTTCAGGATATTATGATGGTCAAGGCTATACAATAAACGGCTTGAACTGTGATTCTTCTTTAACAACTTTTGCGTTGATTAACAATTTTTCAGGCACTTGGAAAAATACTGGCTTTACTAATGTTAATATAGACACAGAAGGTCAACGCGATGACTATCATATTGCAACTTTAGCAGTTAATGCATCAAGCACTTCATTAATTGAAGGCTGTTTTGTTACAGGCACTATGTATGTTAAGCCTGATAGGCGCGTTGGAATACAAATATACAGCATATATGTGGGAGGATTAGTAGATGATAGTGCAGGCACTATTACTAATTGTTATTCTGCCGCAACAATAAGTGGGGTTCAACCTTATGTTGGAGCAACTGGCGCAACTCAAGCTGGAGGAATTGCTAGAATAATTAGTGGTGGAACAATTTCAAAATGCTATTCAATTTCAACAATGTATGTTTATGGTGGATATTGGAAAGTTGGGGGCGTTGTTGGATATCCAAACAACGGAACAATAATAGATAGTGTGGTTTTGACAGGAACTTGTAAACAAGCAAGCAATTCTAGAAACAACTTTACAAATTATCAATATGCAAATAATGCTGATGCGACAATAACAAATTGTGCCGTCCTGTCAGAAAGCGATTTAAAAAATAATACTAGCACTGTGCTCTCAACTTGGGAATGGAATGTTACAAATGTTTTTCCAAGAACTTGGGGGGTTGTAGAAGACTCTTCTAGCACTTATTATAATTCAGGCTATCCACAATTAAGGGTTTTTTATGAAAATTTTGTTGTAAATTTTTACTCTGAAGATGGAAGTCAGCTTTTAGGAACAAAAACAACGAGATATCCAGAATATCGCGTGGATTTTACAAATATTAGCGTTCCAACAAAAAGAGGATATACATATAATAATCAATTTTCCTCAGAAATGAACAGTCAAGGAACTAAATATACCAATGAACGCACAAACATTGCGATAAATATGAACTTATATGCGGCTTATGATATCAACTACTACAATCTTAAAATAACAACTTCAAACACTCTTGCTGGAACAATGACATTAAGAGAAGAAAGGGTGGCGTATAACACTGAAATTACAGCATCTATTTCAAGTGTAAATGCTGGTTATAGGTTTTTGGAGTGGAGAAATGCTAATGACAATTCACTTGTTTCGACAAGTGAAAATTATGTGTTTAATATGCCAGATAATGATGTGTCCATCTATTCATATTTTATGCAAGAAACTTATTCGCTTAAAATTGTGATAAACAATACAGAATATGGCTCGGCAAGTGGCGCGTCTGATTTTTATACAGTTGGGCAAACTGCTAGCATTGTAGCAACGCCTGCAAAAGGTTATAAAGTTGACAAAATATATTTAGAAGATGGAACAGTTTTAACTCAAAATGAAACTTATTCTTATACTATGCCAAGAAACAATGTTAAAATTTATATTGACTTTGTTTTAAAAGAATTGAATTTGACCATTGTTAGTTATCCAAATGGAACTGCAACAACTATTGGCTCTGGCACATATTACAAAGGCGACACTGTAAATATTTCATTTAGCGGAGTGCTATCGGGATACACTTTTGCTTGTTGGAAAGTTAATGATGTCAATAAAGAAACTGCAGACTATATTGATGAAAATGTAGCTTTTGTTATGCCAGATGAAGATACAACAATTTATTGTTATTTTCTCTCTAATGATAAAAGTTATGTGGCTTTTATTGCAAGAAATGGAAAAGTTATCAGTGATGAAGAGATAGTTTTAGGTGGCTCTGCAACAATTCCTGCGGAAAGTTCTTATCAAGAAGAAAATTGGACATTTAAAGGCTGGTTCACAGCAGCATCTGGTGGAACGCAAATAACTTCTTTTGATAATATTCAATCAAATAGATTGGTTGTTTATGCTCAATATGATAGGCAATTTAATTGTAATGTTGAGTTGATAACAAATTTCATAAATACAAATGAATATCAAACAAATGCTAATTCTGGCCTATTTTTAGCGTTAAAATCAGTTAACAATAAGATATTGACAAGTGTTTCTTATAATTCGCAAACAAGTTATATTAAATTGCCTGAAAGCGGCACATATACTTTCACTTATGCAATTCCAACTTATTATACTGTTGAAATATATGTTAATGGAGTGTTAATCTCAACAAACAATTTTGATGTTGATTTATATGATGAAAATATCGTTTTGGAATTTAAAATAACTAATAAAAATGATTATTTGTTATACAATAGCAATGAAAGTTTGACTGGTTCTAATTTAGCGCATAGTATTAGTCCTATTCAAATAGTTAATGGACAAGAAGTTTATTCAGGTGTTAATGCTGTTGTTAACAAACAAGATTTTTCACTTTTAGATTCTGCCGAGATTCCTGTTTCGCCTTATGGATATAAAATGAAAGATGTTATAGGCGCAACAAACTGGGGAGGAAAATATAATTTTACAACCCTAAATTATTTGAGCGAAGGTGCAAATTTTGTTGGCAGGGATATGGGCTCAACAACTTATAAAATCTCTTTAGCAAGCAATTATGCGGATATGTATCCTTATAACGGAAATTGGGGAACTAATTCTATTAATAATATGACGGAATTGGCAAGTTCTCTAGCCTATCAAGATTTATTTAATATGCCAGAAATTGAAACCTATATAATGGTTGCTTATGAATTTTCTTATTGCCCTTGGGAAAGGGTTATAACAAATGGCTATACTTTATCAGATATGGAAATATATTATGAATTTGTCCGCCAAGAATTTGCCGAACTCACGAGATATCTTTTAGATACATATCAAGACAGCGGAAAGGTTTTCATTCTTTCTAATTGGGAAGGCGATAACGCTTATGGAGCATATTTTGATTTGTGCACCACAGATGAAGAGCGACAGTTATTAACTGATGCTTATGTTGGATACATAAATGCAAGGCAAGATGGAATTATCAATGGTAGAGCGCAAGCAACATCTTCATCAAATTCAAAAGTTTATGGAAATTTTGAAGTTTGCCATGTAAGAAGTGATATTCCAAGCGTTCCAAATAGATGGAGATTGGTTGATGTTGCAATTCCATATACCTATTGTGATTTATACAGCATTTCCGATTGGTATACATATTTAAAAGATGAAAATGGAAATTATACATTCCCAATAACAGAAATTTTAGATGATATTTATAATGCCGCTCAAAACAATATGTGTTATAAAGACCCAAGCAACTATCCATTAAATCCTGATTTTGTTGGCAAAAAGAATGTTATGGTTACAGAATTTGGCTATGATGAGAACAATGATGCAGAGTTCAACGCAAAAATCAGACACGAGATGAAAGAAGCAATAGAATGGGGAGTTTACAAAATTGTCTATTGGGAAGTTTATAGCAATGTTGTTTTAACTCAAAATCACGAAAGACCTAGAAATGAAGATATGCAAGGGCTTTGGTTGATAAGGCCTGATGGAACATTTACTGAAGCATTTTGGTATATGAAATCTTTAATTGATGGGCTTGATTATGTTGCTAACGTCCCAAAAATCGTATTTGATGTAACAAATAATGAAGGTCTAGATTGGGAATTATACAAAGATAAAATAATTTTTGAAGATGATTTAGTAGATGGTTCAAAAATGAAAGATAGTTCCGTAACCAATCTTCAAGATGGAACGAACAATTTATTGATGTTTTATTCAATAGATACGGCAAGTGCAAACTATGATTATTTCAAAAATTATAACAAATATGAAGATAGAGTTGATTTAACAGGTTTGATGCAATCAAACAATGGCGATGAAATTAAATATATAACTTATGAAATGTATTCTAATAGGTTTGCAGTCTTGCTTTATAATTATAATGACATTAATAATAACTATATAGATATAAATAATAATGTAATTGATAACTTAATTATTTTTGAAGGAAAGACAATAGATGGAACTTGGGAATCTATTGACAATATAAAAATTGAACAACAATATGATGAAACAAGAACTGATAATTTCTGGTATCAAACTTATATTAGTTGTGAAGCGCAAGTTGGAAGATACAGCGAACTAAGAATTTCCTTCGCAAATAAAGGTTATAATCCTTGGGACCCAATTTTAACTAGCGTTATGTTTTTTAGCGGAGGTGAAGTATGAAAATTAAAAAATTATTAATATTTTCATTCTCATTTCTTTTGGTTTGTTTGATTGCTACTTTGGGAGTGACTTTAACCTATTTAAAAGATGTTGGTGAAATTTCTTCCGGTACTCAAATAGGAAAAGTTTCCGTTGTTTCAGTATCAAATCCAACAATAAGCAATAAAATTGACTTTGTTGCAGGGCAAAATATAGAAGTTCCAATTTCTATAAATTTAAATTGCAATGTTGATGCCGTTTTAAGAGTTAAAATCGCAGCAAGATATTTTGATAAAAATGATAGATTGATTTATTTAGCTAATAATCTGACATACAATCTAAATACATCTCAAGGCACATATACAAGCGATGGATTTGATTTATGTTTTTACTTTAACGGCTCGATAAAAGATATAACAACATTAAATTTTTTAACTTCTGTAACTTGTGGAGATGACCCTTCAAACGAATATTCAGATGTAAGCATTGATTTCGTTATTGAAGTTGACACGCTTCAAATGAAAGGCATAGATTATGACAATCATCCTTGGAAGGACAATGCTCCAGTGGAATGGATTAATCTAATTAAAAATTTATAAGGAGAAAATATGTCAAAGCGTTTGATAATTATGAACATAATAGTAATTTTAATGACATTGATTGGTGCAGTGTTCATTATTTATCCAACGCTTGTTAAAGCTGCTGAACAACAATCTGCCGAACTTGGCTCTTACATTCGTGTTGATGCTATCAATGCAGTATGGAAGGATGGCGATAATAATAAGATAACAAAATTGCCTCTTCCTAACTATGTTGCGCCAGGGGAAGATGTTAATATCGGAACTGGATTATATCTAGAAAATGTGGGCTCTTTGGGATATGCAAGATTTAAAGCGGATATAAAAGTTGATGGCGCGGAGAGCGATTTAATCTCTTTAACAATTTCGCCAGATTGGATTGCGGGTGAAGATGGTTATTATTACTATTGCAATCAAGACAGAGGCGGCAAATTGCAAATCAATGACGCTGTATTGGTTATAAGTGCGATAAGAATTGCAGACACTTTTAAAAATATAGATTCTGGAACACTTATAGAAATATCTTTGAGAGCAGAAGTAATTGAAGCGGATAAAGAAGTTTGGAGAACTGAATGGGGAGAAAATCTTCCAAACGAATGGTTTGAAACAACTCAAGAAACAAAATAACATTGACAAAACTATAAAAATTGATATAATAATATAAGAGTGGAGGATAAAATGATAAATAAAAACACATATTCATTGTTTATTTTAAAGCCAGGCTTTGTTGAATTTGAAGATAGACTTGAAGAAATTTTAAATGAAAATGACATAAAAATTGTTGTAAGAGAAAACGGCATTTTGCCATTAAATAAAATGAAAATTCATTATGCCGAGCACGAAGGAAAAAGCTTTTATAACACTCTTGTTGCATATATGACTAAGGGCGAAGTAAAAGGCATATATAACTTTGCTCCAAACACTGTTAAAATGGTCGTTGCAAGCACAAATTTAAATGAAAATGAAGAAGATTTTATTGTTAGAAGCAGAAAACTTGTTAAAGAAGTTTTGCGCCCAGAAATGGAATTAAATAGGATCTGTCTCTTATACACATCTCCGAGCCCACGAGACTAGGCATGATCTC
>URAC01000050.1 GCA_900545735.1 uncultured Bacillota bacterium
ACGCTAGTTCAGTAGACTTCTATGCAAGAGTAAAACTCAGTTATGAGTTCTACAATGTGGTAGGAGATGTTGAAACACCAGTAGCGTTGGCAAATCCAAGTGATTTAATCACAACAAGTGCAACATTTTTTGGTGCAGATTGGGTAAAATCTAACGATGGTTATCACTACTACGCAACGGGAACAACGCTCAATAAGTTTACAAAGGCAACGCCAGCAACTTTTGTAGATTTATTTGACACAAACGCACAATTCATAATTGAAGGAGCAGGCTTCACAGGAGCATATCCTGATGGTGAAGGTGGCGGCTATGTTGTTGACGAAACAACTTCAATCAACAAGATTGTTGTATATCTCACCCTTGAAACACTCCAAGGAGATGCAGACGCAGCAGCAGAAGGTTGGAAAATAGTTTCAGAAGTTGACTTTTCAAAGGTTTCTGCTGAAAATGCAAGTATTGTAACATCAGGCAGCGGAACACCTGTTGAAGAAACATTGAATGTAACAATCAATGACGTAACAACAAATTTAAGCGAAGTTAAATTCCCTTATGACACTTCAACAACGCTTGAATTTAATAGCAAAAATGTTGAATATGTTGAACTCATATATTCAGACGACACAACAGAAAAGTTCTATGAACTTGCAGCAAGTGAAGAATCTGCAACAAAATATTCACAAATTCAACTCACTGCAGACTCTTCAAAAGGAACTATAACCGGTTACACGGTTGGATTGTTTGGCGCAAGTGAATATACAGGTTTTAAGTTTACTACAACAGGTTATGACGATAATGGCTCAACTTATGAAATTGCTAATGGCGTTTCGGTAACTGGATATTATGGTAGTGATACAGAAATCGAAATTCAAAGTTCATATAGAGTTAGAGAAAGAGATTTCAAAGTTGTAGTTAAAGATACAAATGCAAATGATTGGGCAAAAAATATATTACCAATGCAATTATATACTGCATCATATCCTTGCACTTTAACTTGGTATGATGGAAGCAATAGCAAAGTGATAGGCAATTTTGCTAATTTAAATGAAGGTATTGCTTTTATGGAAAGTGATTGGATGTATGACCACGAATTTGATGACTTCACTAACTACGAATTTACTTTTAGTTATTCGGCATTATGTGAAACAACAAATATTTTTTATTCGTCTAAAGAAGTAAAGGAAATCAGTGTTTATGCGTTTATGTATTCTGCTTGTACAAGTATTACATTGCCAGAAACAATTACAAGAATACAACCAGTAGCATTCCAAGGTAGTAGTTTAACAATAATAAATATTCCTGCTAGTGTAACTACTATTGGTGGACAAGCGTTTGCTAATTGCAATAACTTAACCACAACAATCGGTGATGGTTGGGTTAAGGCAAGTGATAGTTCAGCAGTTGATGCAAGCACACTTTTAAAGGATATAACTTATTACATTAAACGAGCATAGATTGCACAAATAAAAAACTCACTCAAAAGAGTGAGTTTTTTGTTATTTCAGATAGTTAGTCTATAAGCCGAGTTCTGTATTGGACGGTCATCTATCTAGGCATATTGTTTCCAATATGCTCAAGCGGTATTGTTAAATGGCGGACGAACAGCCCTCTTGCCATTTTTAACCTTACTCCGGGTGGGGTTTACATGTGCCCCCATTGTTACCAACAGGGCGGTGGGCTCTTACTCCACCTTTCCATCCTTACCAATTTTATTGGCGGTTTATTTCTGTTGCACTTTCCTTAAAGTCGCCTTCACCAGCAGTTAACTGGCACCCTTGTTCTATGGAGCTCGGACTTTCCTCATACATCTCACTACAAGCGTATGCGACCGTCTGGCTAACTAACGCTCTTATTGTATCACATCTAGCAAATTTGTCAATATTTAAAGAAATTTTTATAAATATTTTGAAAAAAAAGTTAAATAAGTTAAAATTTTGCTGGAGAAATTATGAAAATTGGAAAAGTTGCAAAAGCGCAAGGCATAAAAGGTGAAATTAAGTTAAATTTAGACATCGAATTTGAAAAGATTAAAAATTTAGAAGAAATGACCGTTGGCGGCAAAGTTTTTGCTGTTGAAAAAATTGAAAACAAGCCAAATGGAGTGTTTGTAAAACTCTGTTGTGTTGATGATAGAAATTGTGCAGAGAGTTTGCGTGGGCTTGATGTTGAAGTTGAGAGAAAAGACTTGCAAGAACTTGCTGAAAATGAATTTTATTTTGAAGATTTAATTGGTGCAAAAGTTGTTGATGAAAAAGGTCAAGAAATTGGCACTATTGAAGACATTGAGCAATATGGTGCGGCAGATGTGATTGTTGTTAATCAAAATGGAAGATTGTATTCTGTGCCATTTTTAAACGACATATTTATTCAGTTTATTCCTAGCAATAAAGTTATGGTTGTTGATAAAGAAAGATACAATGATATGAAAGTGATGTAGCATTTTTAAACACTTGCAATTATTATTTTAATTTGATATACTAAAAAAGTATGTTGTACTATTTATGGGGCACGGGCCTTCCAGCAAATCAAATAGCAGTAATTATTTGCGCTTATTTAATCGCAATTTGTTTTGCTCTTTCCATTCACGAACTTGCGCACGGCCTTGTTGCATATTGGTGCGGAGATAGAACGGCAAAAGCTGAAGGCAGGCTTTCATTAAATCCATTAAAACATTTAGACCCACTCGGAACATTATGTCTTGTTCTTACGGGCTTTGGCTGGGCCAAACCTGTTCACGTAAATCCATTAAAGTTTAGAAATTACAAGCGCGATATGGCCCTTGTTTCGCTTGCTGGCGTTTTCACAAACATAGTAATAGCCTTTTTCTTTTGCCCAATTTTGATGGTCAGTGGCGGATTGCTTGCAAGCACAAATTTGTTTTATAATTTTGTGTATTATTTAGTTGAGTTTACATTTGCCATTAATATCTCTCTTGGCGTGTTCAACTTGTTTCCAATTTATCCACTTGACGGCTTTAATTTCATAAACACTTTTTTAAAGTATGACAATAAATTTGCCAATTTTATGATTAAGTATGGCAATATAATTTTGGCTGTTTTATTCTTAACTGGCGGATTTAGTTATATATTTAACTGGGTAATTTATGGCTTTGAATGGCTGTTTGTTCACTTCTGGGGGTTGATGATATGATAGATGAAGAATTGCAAATGTCAATTCCTGAAGACGGCGAATATACAGTTAGGTTAGAGAACTTTGAAGGCCCATTAGATTTGTTATTGCATTTAATCAAGGAAGCAAAGTTGGACATCACAACTTTAAAGATTTCAGATATAACTGAACAATATCTTGCTTTTATGGACCAAATAGACAGTTTGGATATGGAAAAAGCAAGTGAATTTATTGAAGTTGCGGCAACGCTTTTGGAAATTAAAAGTAAAAAACTTCTTCCACGCCTTGACGATGTTCAACCTGAGGAAGAAGATAGTGAAAGCAATCTTATTAGGCGCTTGCAAGAGTATAAACTTTTTAAAGAGGCAAGTGAGGATTTAAAGGCGCTTGAAAACATCAACAGAATGTATAAAGAGCCAGAACCTGCTGCAAACAAGTATAAGATTGTTTTAAAAGATATGAAGTTAGACAATCTTTTAGACGCTTTTACAAAGATTTTACATAAAGTCCATTTGGAAGAAACGCAAGCGGAAGAAAAGAAGATTGTCAGAGATAGATTTACCGTCCAAGAAAAGATGGCAGCCATAAAAGATGCTATTTTAATTCGAGAAAAAGTTAAATTTGAAGAACTTTTTGAAGAAGACAGCACAAAGAGTGAAGTTATTAATGTTTTTCTTGCAATTTTGGAACTATTAAAACAGCAAGTTATTTCGATTCATCAAGATAGTTCTTTTTCAGAAATAGAAATTACAAAAAATGATGAAAAGTTGGAAGAAAGTGGAGTAAAAGATGAGTGATTTGATTTTAGAAAATAGTTTGGAAGATGTTATTTACAGCATACTTTTTGTCGCAGGCGAAGGTGTTGATGTAAATTTTATTGCTGAAAAATTGGAAGTGGATATCAAAAAAGTTAACAAAGCGGTGGATAAGTTGCAACAAAGGTTAAGCGGACAAAGCGGTGTTCAACTTATTAAATATAACAGCAAAATTCAACTTTGCTCAAATCCAGACAACGCAATGTATATTGAAACAGTTTTAAATCCAATTCGTGAGAGAGCGCTAACAAAAGCAACTTTGGAAACGCTTGCTATTATTGCATACAAACAACCAATCACAAGGCTTGAAATAGAAGAAGTTAGAGGAGTTAACAGCGATTACACCGTTCAAACTCTTCTTGACCATAATCTTATTGAAGTTGTTGGCAAAAAAGATGCCGTTGGAAAACCTCTTCTTTTTGGCACAACTGATGAATTTTTAAAGCGTTTTGGCTTATCTTCACTTGATGAACTTCCAAATAGCGAGCAGCTTATGGAAAGAATTGCCACATTGTATGATGAACAGACAAACACTCAAAGTTTGTATCGTGAATATGAACTTCCACCTGAAGAAGATACTAAAAATGAACTTTTGGAGCGCAAGGCGGAACTCACAAAACTCAATGAAGAAGTTGAAGAAAAGGTTGCAGGAATTGATGAAAAAATTCAAAAAGCGCTTGAGAATATTTCTTTTAAACTTCCAGACAAAGAAGAGATCCCAGACTTTTTGAAAGGTGAAAAAGTTGATGAAATCACTGCCGGTTAATTTTGTTAAAAAGTTTTAAAATATGCTTGACAATGGTGCGAGAATGTGATAATATGATGCTCGTTAAAGCAGAAGTTTCCCTTCTCACCAGTCAGCATTAGGCTAGATTAGGTTTCTTAAAATCAGTTTTTTAAGAAGAGTTAAAGGAAGCGTCTTGCGTTTCCTTTTTTTTAAGGAAAATCGTCAAAAGGGAGGATATCAATATTTTTAAGGAACTATTAATTAATGAAAAAATTCGTGCCGATGAAGTTAGAGTTATCGGTGAAGATGGTTCTCAACTTGGGGTTATGAACATAACTCAAGCATTGGACCACGCAAACAAAGCAGGCTTAGATTTGGTTTGTGTAAATCCAAACTTGTCACCAGCGGTTTGCAAAATTATGGATTATGGCAAATATAAGTTTGACTTAATCAAAAAAGAAAAAGAAGCGAAGAAAAATCAAAAAGTAACAGAACTTAAAGAAATTCAACTTTCGATGACGATTGACACGCACGACCTAGAAGTTAAAGCAAAACACGGCAAAAGATTTTTGTCAGAAGGCAATAAAATTAAAGTTGTTTTAAGAATGAGAGGTCGCCAACAAGCGTATGCAAAAATGGCTATTGATGTATGTCATAAATTCTTCAGTTTGTTAGAAGAATATGGGGCAATAGATAAAGAGCCAGAAATAATGGGCAGAAACATCATAATGATTGTTGTGCCTAAAAAATAATTTTAGTAAAGGAGAAAGATTATGCCTAAAATGAAATCCCACAGCGGAGCAAAGAAAAGATTTAAAATCTCAAAATCAGGAAATGTTAAATTTGCAAAAGCAAACAGAGGTCATTTCCTAACAGAAAAGTCGCAAAAGAGAAAAAGACATTTAAGAAATGCTGGTTTCTTAAAAGGTAAACACTCAAAAACTATCAAAACGATGGTCCAAGGATAAGAGAGGTGAAGTATGAGAATTAAAAGGTCAGTAAACGCACTCAAAAAACGTAGAGCAATTTTAAAACAAGCAAAAGGATATCGCGGTTCTAAATCAAAATTATATCGTGTAGCTATGGAAGCTGTTATGAAGAGCGGCAACTATGCTTATATTGGTAGAAGATTAAAGAAAAGAGATTTTAGAAGTTTATGGATAGCAAGAATAAATGCTGCTTGCCACGCAAATGATATTTCTTATTCAAGATTTATGTATGGCTTAAAACTTGCAGATATCAAATTGAACAGAAAAGTTCTTGCAGAACTTGCAGTTTCAAACCCAGCAGAATTTGCAAATTTAGTTATGACAGCAAAAACACAAATTGCAAAATAATGTAAAAAAATAAAAATATTTGAAATAATTTCGATAAAAATATTGACATTGAGCGTTGTATTGTGATAATATAATGCTCGCGTGGTTCACTAGCTGTCTCTTATACACATCTCCGAGCCCACGAGACTAGGCATGATCTCGT
>URAC01000051.1 GCA_900545735.1 uncultured Bacillota bacterium
GTTAATCACCTTTAATATTTATTTAAAATTACTTTTAACATCTCTACATATTTTTTCTTTGTTGCGAATGGCTTTATAATTTCTATGTTCATTCCATATTGCAATGCCCAATACAAGAAAGCTTGTTCATTGACTTTTAAAGTCACATAAATTCCATCATCTTTTTCTTTAATAACTATATCATTACCATACCAATCAATTACATCATTTATAGTCTTTTGATTAGCAAGTTTAATTGTGGCTTCAACAGTGTCGCCTGAAAACATATAAATGTGTTCATTGACATACTTTCCAATATCAAAGTCTTTCGTATCTTGCAAATCATTTAATGGTCTTATTGGAGTATCTAGTATCTTAATATTTGAGATACATTCAATTTTATAGTTAGCCAAAGTATCATACTTATAATAATTGCATACAAGATAGTATTTCCCCCTATTATTTATCATAAAGTAAGGATTGATTATAAATTCTTTACCATCAAAGCGTGTTTTTGCCTTTTTGTTTGTCATAAACTCGTTGTAAGTAAAAGAGACTTGTTTGTTTTCTTCAATAGCTCGTGTAATAGTATCTATTGTGTAAAAGAAAGCTTTGTTATCATTTCTTGAAATATCATCGGCCTTAAAGACATAATCATATCTTTTTTGTTCATAAATACTACTTTCACTCATCAAAGACTTGATAAGGTCTTGTGCGTGGCCTAACGAAATAGATTTTGAAGAAAAAACTGCGTCAATAAGAAAAGATAACTCGCTACTATCAAATGTTCTGTTTATCAAAGCACAACCCACATTTCTTTTCTTTTCAATATCAAGTCCATACTCTTGCATAAACCCTATATATTTACCAATGGTTTTTGGGTCAACATCTGTATTGAATTTTTCTTTTATTTTGTCAGAAATTTCTGAATAATTAAGATAATGCTTTTCATCTGAATACATTTTTAAAATATCCATAATGTAAAAAGACGCCAATATTCTGTCCTTAGATTCCATTGCACACCTCTACAATTTAAAGTATAGCATACTTTAATTAAATTTGTATGTTTTTTCTTAATTTTTTCATTATTTTTAATTTGAACGGAATTATTGGGGTTTTCAACAATACAACAGCAAAAAACTATGGTTCCAAAACCACAGTTTTCACCCCACACTCTTTTGCATAATCCAAAGTCTTCTTGGTTCCACCATTTGTTCCATTAAATAAAGCTATTACAAGTGAAGAATTATTTATCATAAAACGATTACGTTCCAACATACATTCTGGTCCAATATAATCATCATAAATACAACGAATACTATCTAATTGTGTAAGCAAAGACCTATATCTTTGTTTATCTTTTTCATTCCATAATTTGTCCTGAGTTTTACATGGAATGGCTCCAATAAGTTTAATAAACGGATATGTTTTTTTCAGTTCCAAAACCATCTCTGCACAAATCATATCAAAACCCAGCGCCATACCTGAAATAAATGTCGTATATCCATTTATTATTGCTTTAATTATTTCATTCCTAAGCTGCTCTTTCATTTTTAAACACCTTTCATCTTGTTCGTTGAATTTCCAAGGCAAACTTTGTGGACGATGTCCCGTAAAACAACAAGTATGTGCATTCAACAATTTAACATAAGAAGATATTTCTTCTTTGATATTTTCGTAGTTCATAATGAATAATTTCCCTTTGGCTAATCTACACTACATATAATACCAAAAAATATCTCAACTACAAAACATTTTGACTAATCTACACTACATAGTTTGGATTGGTCATAATGCTAAAATGTATGTAGTTTAAAAAATACATAGGGAGCAATGATTATGATTTCATTAAATTATGCTTTCTCTACTCGTGTAAGAGAAATTTTAAAAGAGAAAAAAATGACTCAATATAAGTTAGAACAACTAACTGGAATATATCATAGTACAATGAATGCAATAATGAATGATAGGTGTAAATCTTCAAATTTTAAAACTATGGCATTAATTATTAGAGAACTTGGAATGAGTATACCTGAATTTTTTAATAGTCCTATATTCGCAAATTTTGACAACTTAAATATTGACGACTAAATTTAAAAAAACACTGATTTTTCTCATTGAGACTTCAGTGTTTTTTACTTTTTATTTCAATTAATATACTCTCTTTAATATTTTATCTCTTAACGAGCATAAATCTTTAATACTATCATCAAAAGAAAGAAAATAATCTTTAAATTCTAAAGAGCCGGCTCCAGTTATCCATGCCTCATGCATATTTAATCTATCGTCAGCCAAATTAATTAAATTGTTTGGTTCATAATGTAGATAATAGTTTAGTATCAATGTTTCCATATCTTCCGAAACGGAGTACAAATAATCATATCCTTTTTTAAATGTTTTATCAAAAAGAATATTTATTAACTTTTAATAATCTATTTCTCATTTATAATTAAAACATTAACCTTCTTCGAATAAGCAGTGCAAGCATCTATGGCTATCATATTTTTTGTTATGAAAGGTTCAAAATTGGCTTTATCTCCAAATTCTTCGTATTCGTCTGGATTTTGTTCGTGCCATAATGCAGAACAATGCCAATGTCCACAAACTATTGTCTTGTTTGGTTCATAGATTTCATATCTATACATTTCTACTGGGTTTGTCCAACGAGCCTTTTCCCAACGTTCTTTTCTTGCTGTTCGCCAATTACTATCATACAAATAGCAATTTTCAATAATTGGTATCCAGCCGTGAACGAATATGTAATGTGTTGTTTCATAGTAATCAACACACATATCTAGAACTTCTTGGAGTCTAGTTTTTTTGCTATCTTTTTAAGGTCAAATTCACTTATTTGCCATTCCGGATATAAGTCAACAATTGTTTGTGCTGTTCCATTACAAAGGTCGCCATAATCACTAGAATTTCTTTCAATCATTTGTTCCATCAAGTCTTCATGATTGCCACGAATAAGAATTACTTTGTCTTTGTGTTTCAAAACAAAATCAATTATTTCTTTTGGCTGACTTCCTCTATCAAACAAATCGCCACAAAGAATTATTTTGTGTTCAGGGTTATTTAAGTCAAAGTCTTTATCTTTTAAAGCATTTTGCCATTCATCATAAAATCCATGAATGTCGCCAGATACAAAATATTTCATAACAACCTCTAATTTTAAACTGACTGTAATTTCTTTGTTATCTCAATAAAAAATTCTTTACTCCACAAATCAAGTTTTGTTTTATCTTTTATGAAAGGCAAAACATCTTGTTTTGCTTGCTCTATATCTAGATTTTCAAATCTTTTGTTTAGTAATGTTTTTAGATTATCAATAGTTAAATCATAATCTTCATTTATAAACTTTGCCTGAACCAACTTTGCTTTCAAATTTTCCAAATTCACTTTTGCACCGATTGACAAAAAGAAAATATAATCGTAAAAATCTCTACCTTTCACTCTTGATTTCCAATTTCTGCAAAGGCAAGCATGAATTTTACCTGCAAATAATGATTGCAAATCATATAATCTTACTTGATAAGGAGAAGGCAATAGTCCAAACTTAGTTTCATAAGTTGCCCCAGTTGGTGGGTTAATGTCCACTTCAAACTTAATTCGTATTGCTTCTTCTTTATTTATAAATTTAGAATCTTCACTATCTTCATAGAAAGATAAAATATGTTCTTTTGTGTTACCCTTTAAGAAAGCAGATTTTATATTGGAATAAACAGATTTAATTTTCTCTGTCACATTGAAATTTAAACCAAGTGATTTTGTCTCGTTTTCAATATATTGAAAATATTTGGTTAAATCAAAATCTGGATTTTGTGTTATTAATGAAAAATCTAAATCTTCACTAAATCTATCCAATCCATAAAATATTCTTAGTGCTGTTCCACCATAAAATGCCGCTTCTTTAAAAAATCCACCACGAGATAGTCCACAAAGAACTATTTCTTGAACAATCTCTTTTATGGCATTCTTCTTGTCTTCGATATTGTTAATCTGATATTTTGATAACATCTGGCTTAATACTTGTTGCATTTTACTTTTCTCCTTTAATAAATTTTGCAAGTAAATTTAAGTTTGTTGAGTGATATAGTGGCGCAAGTTTTAAAATATCTTGCTTGTTTAATTCGTAAAACTTGTCTTCATCTATTCTTAAATCTTCAAATAGCAATCTTTCTAAATCTTTAATAGTTTTCACGGGAGATATAGTATAAAGTTTATCGCAAAGCGCTTTTTCTGCTGTTGCCATTTGATATGAATATTCTTCATCTTGAAAAGCAAGGACTCCCAAACTAAATACCGCTTTAGGAACATCTCTATAAATAAAAGTTCCAAAACGATTTGTATATGTCTTAATTTTTTTCTTATTGTAGGTTGCACATGTAAATGTGTTGTAAACCGCTTCGGGAATTAATCCTTGCTGATACAAAACATAATCAAAGGATAAATAGGATGGCCCATAAATAAATTGTGCAAGCCTTGAACCATTAGTATTTGGATTGGTTTCATAAATTCCTTTAACCAAAGGAAATAATTTTCCTTGTATTACATCTCTATTTATTTTTGCTATTGGATTTGAATAATTAGCATATTGTTCTTTTAATTGTTGAGTTGTGACTATCATATATTCCCTCCAGATAATGCAATTATATAATATTATCTGGAGAAAATCAACCAATTTCACGATATTTTCTCCAAATAATGCAGTATAAGTGTATTTTCTGGAGAAAATATGGTTTTGTAAAAAATCAATTTACATAGTTTAATGTTATAAACTTAACTGCTTTTAATAAATTTTATATCATTGCAATGATATAGTTTCTCAAAAAGCATATAAAATTTGGGATAATTTATAAGCACACTGAAAAACTTTCAAACTTTCACTAGCAAAGTTTTAGATATTTTTAGGCGATTTTAGGCAGGTTGAAAACGCCAAAAATGTTGAGAAAAGTGCGTGTAGGTACATGTAGGTACATAGTTTTAAAATGGTTGTGTACCTAATAAGAAAAATACTAGCGATTTTGCTAGTATTTTAGGCAATTGTAGGAGATAGAATTGAAGTTTTTCAAAAATATTTTTAAGTTGGTAAGGTATTCAAAGGATATTTCCCTTTGCCGCCGCTTGCATTAAGCCGCCGCTATTGGAAAGCCAAAAGCAGCGGCTTTTTTTACTCGGTATTACCGAAAAGTATAGAAAGCAGGATATGTCATCATTTGTCATTTCTTCTCAATGTAATAACTGCATGGCATATCAAGCCAAATACAAGAGAAAAACAGCCACCGCCAAATAGTGATGCTCCCCACCCTGCACCTGACATTGTCATAAAACCGCCAACAAAGAAAATACCAATGCCAAGAAATATACCAACACCATAAAAAAGTCCAATTGCCATATCGTACTTATTAAATTGTCGTTTCTCCTTTTTTTCATATGTTTCCATCTTTGTTATTACCTCCTTCGCAAAATCGTCCATGTTGACTCCAAAAAGAAAGCAAATTTTTTTCAACATATTTAAATCGGGTTCATTAACATCTCTCTCCCAATTCGATAGTGCCTGCCGGGTAACATTCAATTCCCCGGCTAGTTCTTCCTGTGTCATTCCCAATTGTGTTCGCAGATGACGTATTTGCTTTCCTGTTGTAATATTCGTCTGTTCCTGGTTCAAAATAGTTTCTCCTCTCTGATACTGATTTTATCAATGATATTTCGCAATAGCCAGCAATGAACGCTTGCATTGCGCAAGACGTTACATTATCTTCTGAAACATATAGCGCACCTTGTCCAGGCGGCTGTTTGGACGGCGGGGCTGGATGACTGGCTTGCCGACAGCGGCCTGATACCCTTTCAGTTCTGTAAGGCATACGCTCTGCCCGTTGGTGTAAAAGGCCAGATCAGTACGGTATGCCTGTATACAGCGGGCGGGAATCTCGCCAGTAAAGACAACTTCATCCTTTTTTACCTGGACCGTTTCGATGGTGGCACAGTATTTCGGTGCATCATGATAAGCCCTGGAAAGATATTCCCGGGGCGCATAGAGGGTGAAGGAGAGATAAGGTTCCAGCAGTTGCGTCCCTGATTCCTTCAATGCCTGTTCCAATACAATCGGGGCCAATGAGCGGAAGTCCGCCG
>URAC01000052.1 GCA_900545735.1 uncultured Bacillota bacterium
CTCGGAGATGTGTATAAGAGACAGATATATAATTGCTCAAATGTCAATGACAAATTGTAGAAAATTTTTACAATTTTTTTAAATTCTTTTCAGTTATTAATTCACGCGCTTAAACATATTTTACATTGTAGTTTTTTAGGATAATTTAAGCCAAAATATGAATTTTTATAATTTAAGCGTTGAAGAAGTTTTAAATAATTTAAAATCGCAAAAGCAGGGTCTTTCAAGTATTGAAGCATCAAATCGTCTTGCTATTTATGGCAAAAATACGATAGAACATACAAAAAAGCGAAATCTTGCTTCACTTTTTTTTAAGCAATTTACGGATATTATGATTTTAATTTTATTGGCGGCGGGAGTTATTTCTGTCATATTTGCCATTATAGAAAAATCTATGAATGAAGTTGTTGATGCCGCAATTATCTTCGCCATAGTGCTTATAAATGGGCTTTTAGGCTTTTTTCAAGAGTTGAAAGCGGACAAATCAATAAATAGTTTAAAGAAGATGATGGTGTCTGAAAGCAAGGTTATAAGAGATGGAACGCTCATCAAAGTGAAGTCTGAAGAATTGACTATAGGCGATGTCATTTTGCTTGAAGCGGGAGATATTGTTCCAGCCGATGTTAGAATGATAGAAACTATGCACTTTCGAACGCAAGAAGCATCTTTGACTGGCGAAAGCAATTCAGTGGAAAAGCATATCAATTCGCTGCCTAATGAAACGCATCTCGCAGATAGAAAAAATATGGCTTATTTTGGAACAAATGTCACTTATGGCCGTGGATATGGAGTTGTTGTTGGGGTCGGTTTTAACACTGAAATGGGAAAAATTGCGGATATGCTAAAAACAAGCGAAAAGCAAGAAACCCCAATTCAAAAGAATTTAAAAACACTTGGAATTGTTATAACTTGGGCAGTTTTATCTATATGTGCAGTTATTTTCCTTTTGGAAGTGTTCAAATCAAATATGGCAGTGCTTCCTGCATTTTTGACAAGTGTTGCAATAGCAGTGGCAGCAATTCCTGAAAGTTTGCCTGCCGTTGTTACAATAATAATGGCGTTAGGAGTTAATAAACTTGCAAAGAAAAAAGCGATTGTAAAAAAACTCGCTGCTGTTGAAACGCTTGGTTGTTGCGAAGTGATTTGTTCAGACAAGACAGGGACTTTAACTGAAAACAAAATGACAGTTACATCAATTTATGATATGGAAAACATACTGGAACTTAGAGATGAAAGCTTTGCAAGGCAACTTAAAAATTATCTATTAAACAAAAATGCCAATTTTGATTATATGATTGATATAATGGCGCTTTGCAACACTTGTTCTGTTAAAAATAATGCAATTTTAGGTGACCCAACTGAAGTTGCTCTCGTTGAATTTGCAAATAGATGCAAAGTGAATAAAGAGCAGTTAAACAAAGATTACGCCTTAATTGATGAAATTCCGTTTGATAGCACTAGGAAATTGATGACCACAATACATCTGTATAAAGGCAAAAGGGTGGCGTTAACAAAAGGTGGGCTTGACGAAGTGTTAGAATGTTGCTCTTATGTGCAAATAAAAGATAAAGTTGAGCCGCTTAATAACAAGTTAAAAAGGCAAATTATTGAAGTTGGACAACGCTTTGCATCTTCCGCACTTAGAGTGCTTGCATACGCGTATAACGCCCAAGGCAAGGCTGAGCGCGATATGGTGTTTATTGGAATTTCTGGAATGATTGACCCGCC
Organism: uncultured Bacillota bacterium; assembly: GCA_900545735.1. GTDB lineage: Bacteria > Bacillota > Clostridia > Christensenellales > UBA1242 > UMGS687. Next base: position 1,729 of record URAC01000052.1, read on the forward strand.
AAGAAAAGAGGTGTATTCAGCAGTAGAGTCTTGCAAAAAGTCTGGAATGACGCCTATTATGATAACTGGCGATTACAAGAATACAGCGTTTGAAATAGCTAAGCGATTGGGCATTGCAAACGATGTTAGCCAAGTTTTAACTGGAGCAGAATTGGACAAGTTGTCAGATGCTGAATATCTTAGAATTATCGACAAAATCAAGGTGTACGCTCGCGTTACTCCTGAAAATAAAGTTAGGATTGTTAAGGCCTTTAAAAATATCAAAAAGATTGTTGCAATGACTGGTGATGGCGTAAATGATGCTCCTAGCATCAAGGCGGCGGATATTGGCATTGGAATGGGAATAAGCGGCACAGACATTTCAAAAGAAGCTGCTGACATAATAATTTCAGACGACAATTTTGCGACTATAATTGTAGCAGTTCAAGAAGGGCGGAAAATTTTCAAAAATATTGAAAAGACAATCAAATTTTTGCTTTCGGCAAATTGCGCTGAAACGCTTTCAATATTGCTTGCAACAATTTTTTATCCTCAATATGTATTTTTGATGCCTGTTCAAATATTATTTGTCAATTTGATTACAGACAGTTTGCCTGCAATCGCTCTTGGCTTAGAGCCTGCAGAAAAGGATATAATGACACAAAAGCCACGAGATGCGTCAAAAAGTATTTTACAAATAAATGACAATGCTTGGCAGGTTGTGGTTTTTGCAATCTTCCAGACAATGATAATTTTAACTGCTTATGCGCTAGGATTGAATTTATATGGTGTAGAAGTGGCGCAAGCGATGGCGTTTTACACTTTAAATATCGTTCAAATGTTCTATATTTTTGAAGCGCGAATTGATGGTTCAATTTTCAAAAATAAATTGTTTAATAATAAATGGATTTGGATTACAATGGCCTTTGCTTTTGGATTGCTTGCACTCATTGCTTTTACGCCGCTTCATACAGTGTTGCACCTTGCATCATTAGGTTTTTCTGGCCTAGCAATTTCTCTTGGTCTTTCTAGTTTAATGATTCCTCTTTGCGAAATTTACAAGTTGATAGCAAGATGGCCAAATAAAAGATAATTGGAGCATAAAAGCGCCTAAACAGGCTATTTTAGGCTCTGAAAAGTCGAAAAATGTATAAAAAAGTTCAAATAATTGCCTAAATTGCTTTGAAAATCTTCATTTTGATGGTATTATATTGATGTTTGAAGGGAATAATCAAACGAAATTTAATAAAGGAGAAATGAGATATGAATAAAGGAGAATTAGTTAAAGCGATTGCTGCAGAAGCTGGCTTAACACAAAAAGAAGCAGGTCTTGCATTTGATGCTTTTGTTAGCACTGTAGGCAAAGAACTTAAAGCAGGTAACAAAGTATTAGTTCCTGGTTTCGGAACATTCGAAGCTAAGAAAAGAGCTGCTAGAACTGGAATCAATCCTGCAACAAAGCAAGAAATCAAAATTCCAGCTTGCACAGTTCCTGTATTTAAGTTTGGAAAAAGTTTTAAAGACCAATTCTAAGATATCTTTAAAATACAAAAAGCATCTCAATCGAGATGTTTTTTTATTTTTGCAAATTTTGCTGTTTATTTTATCATAATTGCTTGTTAAAAATCTCATAATGAAAAAACGCTAAATTACGCGTTTTTTCGACAGAATAGCGTTTTTTTATGCACTAAAAAATTGTTCTTTTGAGTTTACAATTAAGCGTATGGAAAAAGCAGAAAAAAACTTAAAAAAACGAGAAATTTTAACGGAAATTACTAAATATTTGGCAATATTTTTAGCATTTTATGTGTTCTCAAAAGCCAATATCGCTGGGGTTATTTATCCATTTACTTTTGGGCTTTTGTTCGCGTTGATGTGGTGCGACCATAAAGTGTATATTTTAGCGCCGTTATACATAGTTGCAAATTTTTTGGGAACTTTTGACCTGTTTTCGCTATATTCCGCTATCGCAACAGCAGGTGTTTTGGTAATCACTTATTTGATACATTTAAAGGCAAAAAAGAGATTTAACTATGTGTTTTTAGGCATTTATGCTTTGATTAGTCAAGTGGTCTATTTAACCCTTGAAATCGTGTTAAAACAAAACATTTTCGCTCCAATAATAAGCGTAATTTTGGGAATTATGTTTATGTTCGCGTGTGTGAGATTTTTCGAAGCAATTATAGTTCGTGGCTTTGCATATCGTTTGTCAGTTGATGAAATTATCTGCGCGGGAATAATCCTTGCTGGCTTTTCAAGTGGTGTTTGTGCGTTCACGTTTGGCGGCTTTGAAATGATTAAATTTTTTGCCGTTTTTGCCATTTTGGTTTCTTGCTATTGCTTCAATGTTTCAACTTCACTTTTTGTTGGTGGAATTATGGGCATTGGGGCGCTTCTTGCTCAATCAAATCCAATTTATGTTGCGGCATTTACAATTTGGGCAATGGTGGTCAGCTGCTTTAAATCTGTTCATAAAATTTTTGCTTCAATAGCAGTTCTTTTAATTGAAGCAGCGCTTGGCTGGTACTTTGGAATTTACGGCACTTATTCAATTTTCTCATATCTTCCAGTTATAATCGCAAGTGTTATGTTTGTTTGTATTCCAAATAAAGTTTTAGACGAATTTAAAGGCTTTTTCTCAGCAAAAACAAGCGAAATCGCAACAAGAAATATAGTCAATCAAAATCGAGAAATGATGTCAAAAAGGCTTGGCGAACTTTCTGAAGTTTTTGCAGAAATGGATACTTCTTTTCGCTCAATGATTAAGGGTGGGCTCACCAAGGAACAATCCATTCAAATGCTAAAAAGCGAAGTCAAAGACAAAATTTGTATTGATTGCCCAGAGCGAAACAAGTGCCATCGAGCGTTATATGAAGAAACGGACAGAGTGATGTCTGAACTTATCTCAACGAGTTTTGAGCGTGGCAAAACGACTTTGATTGATGTTCCGCCATATTTAACATCGCGTTGCAATAGAATTAACCCAATGATTTCTTCTATAAATCAACTTGCGGCGCAATATAAGCAGTATGACGGCTTGATGAAGAATTTTGATGCAAGCAGAATTTTGATTGCTGAGCAGCTTGGCGGCGTTTCAAAAATTATGAAATCTCTTGCGGTGGAAGTTAACAAAAATATTTCCTTTGACACACTGAAAGAAAGCAAGATTTTAGACGAGTTGACATATCAAAATTTGGTGTGTTCTGATGTTGTAGTTTTTGAGCAAAATGAGAATTTAACAAATGTAACTTTAATGATAAAAAATGAGGACAGCAAAAAGCCTAAAGTGGGCGAAAGTATTTCCAAAGTTTGTGGCTGCAAAATGATGCTTGAATCGCTTGAACCATCGCCAAGGAGTGGGTGGAGCGTGGCAACTTATAAAACAGCGCCAAACTACGATATTATCTTTGGAACAGCGGCTACAAAGAAGGCCACAAGCGATATTTCAGGCGACTCTTATTCTCTAATCAAAATTGATAGTGATAAGTTTATGATGGCTCTTTGCGATGGAATGGGAAGTGGCAAAAAAGCGGAAAAAACAAGCAATTTGGCAATGGGAATTATCGAAAATTTTTATAAAGCAGGGTTTGATAATGACTTGATTTTATCATCGGCAAATAAGTTGTTATCGCTTGGCAATGATGAGATGTTTTCCGCACTTGACTTATGTGTTGTTGACCTAAGAAAGGGCGTTGCAGATGTTATAAAATTGGGCGCACCAATAGGCTTGTTAAAGAATAAAAAAGGCACTGAAATTTTGGATAGTGGGGCACTTCCACTTGGTGTTTTAAGCGAAACAACACCATCAATCAAAAAACTTGTTTTAACTTCTTCTGATATGTTAATTTTAGCAACTGATGGCATAACTGACTCCTTTTATTCATCTGAAGATTATTCCAATTTTGTTAATAATTTGGACGAACAAAATCCACAAAAAATGGCGGAAGATATTTTAAAACAAGCATTAAAAAATAATGGCGGAAGTGCGTTAGATGATATGACAATAATTGTCGCAAAAATATCTGTCTCTTATACACATCTCCGAGCCCACGAGACTAGGCATGATCT
>URAC01000053.1 GCA_900545735.1 uncultured Bacillota bacterium
ATCTACACGAGCCTTATCGTCGGCAGCGTCAGATGTGTATAAGAGACAGTTTATACCCTGATTATATGACCATTTCTCAAGTTTAAAAGATATATTTCATCAACTTCTCTATTCAAAAACTTTTGCAAAGCAAATGAATATATTTTTAATTGATTTTTGTATTTTTCTTTTAATTTTCCATCATTATTTATTAACGAATATTTATAATCAATTAAAACTATTTTTTCGCCCACAGCAAAGAAGTCAATAATGCCTTGAATTAGAACTTTGTTTTCATTGCCATAGCCCAAAATTTCTTTTGGTGAAGCGCAAATCATAAACTTCTTTTCTTTATAAATTTTGCTGTTTTCAGCAACAAGATTTTTTATATTTTTAATAGCCTGACAGCACAATTTTACCGACAACTCAACAAAATCTTTTTCTAAACTTATTCCGTTTTCCAAATAGGAATTGTAGACATCTTGGCAAATGAATTTTACTTCATCAAAGTTAGCATTTAGGTTTGTTCTTTCCATAATTTCGTGAAAAGCATTTCCAATTTCAACTCCGCTTTGAACGCCCTTTAAATGTTCATTTATTTGCATTGTGTTCGGTAAAGAACTTACACTTTCATAATCTTCATCTTTCATTATTTCGCTAACTGAAGTCTTTTGCGAAAGCGTGCTAAGTTCACTTTTGAAATCAATATTTTCTATCTTTTCAATTTTTTCAACAATCTCATTGTTTTTTTCTTGCGATAAAGATAATTCTTCTAATTCGTTGTTAAATTCATTTGATTGACAAAATTCAATTTTGTAGTCTTCGCAAGAATAGTTTGCGCCATTATTTATATTTTTGATTACTGAATCATTTAACGAGCCTAAAATATATTGCATATAATTATCTTCAACATATTTTATATTGTTTTCGTCAATTTTTTCTACACAATCAAATTCGCCTTGCGCTGTCAAAAATAAATGATTTTTGGCACGCGTCATTCCAACATATAAAAGCCTTAAACTTTCAGCAAAGTCTAAATCTTTTTCTTGAATTTTGATTGCCTTTTCAAATAATGAAATGCTTTCTTCTTCATTTAATTTAAGTGATATGCCTAAATTTTTATTAACTTTTATATCTGCCGCATTAGGCATATTTTTAAATATAGATTTTCCAAGTCCAGCAAGAAAAACAATGTTGTATTCAAGCCCTTTGCTAGCGTGAATAGTTGTAATATTGATTTTTTCTTGCCCGCCACTTAAATTTTGTTCAACTTTAAGCGTTTCATTTTCGTTTATTAAATCTAACAACGAAATCAAATTGTCATTATATTTGCTTGCGGCAACAAAATTAAGAAAACTTTGCATCATTTGTTTTTCTTCTTCAACATTATCTATTTCGTCAACAAATTGAGAAAATTTTGAATTTTTAATTAGCCATTTAAGAGCTTTGTATATTCCATCAATTTCAACTTTCAATTTTAACTTTGAAATGATTTCATCAAATAATGCGATTTTGTTTTTGATTTCTTCTTCGCCATCTGGCAAGTTTAAATATTCTTTGCAAGCATCTTCAAAAGTTAGAGTTTGGAAAGATGTTTTTATCTTTGCCATATCTGCATAACTAAGCGCACAAAATCTATTTAAAAATGTTGCATAGTCTATTTCTGAATAATAATTGGTCAAAATTGACATAGCGCAAATTAAAGCCAATACCAGCTTTGATTTCTTTAGGTCCTTTTCCGCATTTAACATATAAGGCACGCCATTATCTTCAAATATATTTGCTAAACTATTTGACAAATTGCCTCTTGACCTAACTAAAATTGTAATATCGCTATACTTTATCTTTCTAAAATCTTTTAGTTTGTCGTCAAAAATCTCTTGCTCCAAAAGTTCACATATTTTGTTAAAAATCATTACAGCTTCTTCATTGTAACTGATTTTTTTTGTTGGCGCATTGAAAACTTTATAAAGTGAAAGTTCTTCTTCTTTTTGTTCAACATTTTTATTGCAAAGCAAAATGTCAACTGGCGCAAATTTTGTCGGAATGTCTGCATAAGGACAAAACATTGAAGTTTGTTTATAATCAATTCCCGATGTTTTAACAGTCATAATATTAGAAAAAACGCAATTACAAAACTCCAAGATTTTTTTATTTGAACGATAATTGTTTTTTAAAACATAATCTTTAAAGTTATCTTCTTCGTGAAATCTATTCACTGTGTCTGTAAAAATTGAAACATCTGATTGCCTAAACGCATAGATGCTTTGTTTTGGGTCGCCAACAATAAAGACATAACTGTCTTCACATAATTGTTTTAATATCTCATTTTGCAAATTGTTGACATCTTGAAACTCATCAACAAAAATATATTTATATTGCTCCTTAACTGCATTTTTAACTTGTGGCATTTTTAATAATTTTAATGCCATTTTTTCAATATCTGAAAAATCGTAAATTGAGCCTTTGTTTTTAAGTTCTTTTAAATTTGAAGCATATTTTTTATAAAATTCGATAAAAATTTGATATTTTTCTTTAATATTTTCTATTTTTTCATCGTTTTCAACATATAATTCTAAATTTTCATCTTTGACACTCTTCAAAAATTTGCTAAATCTTTTCTTGACTGATTTTAATTGATTAGCTAAATTTTCATCATCTTTTTTTGTGCAAACAAATCTTGGGAATGAATAATTTAAAAGTTTTTCTTGCTCAATAGAGATATCGGTTTTTAAGATTGCTTCCAAATCACTTAAACAAAGATTGCAGTGCGACAAAATCCTTTCCTCGTCCAAATTTTTGGCAGAAAGCAAAATCTTATTAAATTCTTCAATGACGTTTTTTAAATATTCGTCATAATAATCTTTTAAAATTTTTCTAGGGACGTCAAGATTTTCAAGCATAGAAAGAGCAATATTGTCCAGCCAATTTTTCTCATCGTTTTCCGCCCCCAAAAAGTCTTGCAAGCGCAAAATTCTTTGAAATAACGCCCTTTCACTTCTCTTTTTATTAAACGAAGAAAATAATTTCAAATATTTTTCTTCATCTTCCTTAAATTCGCTTAGCGTTTGATTGAAGGCATTTTCTTTTAAAATTTTAAGTTCGCTTTCCTCTGCAATGGAAAAACTTGGATTGATGTTCAACAAGAAATAGTTTGCTTTGATTAACTTTTCATAAAATGAGTGGAAAGTTGAAATATCTGCTACTGATAATTTTGCTAACTGATTTTGCAAAAATTCCCTTTCTTCGCTATCGGCACATTTGTTAATTAAATAATCATTAAGTCTGCTTTTCATTTCTGCCGCCGCCGCATTTGTATAAGTCAAAACAAGCAAATTGGAAATGTCAATCTTATTTTCATAAATAACATTGAAAATCTTCTTAATCATAGTTGAAGTCTTTCCACTTCCTGCTGAAGCAGATAAAATAAGACCCCTGTCTTTTGCTTCTAAAACTATATCTTGTTCGTTTTTCTCCATCAACTATTCTCCACAATTTCTACAAGATTATTTTCTTTAACAGCTGTAACGCTCTCCCTAAATTCTCCAAACTCAATATTAAATTTGCAAAGTTCATAATAAGGGCAAACTTCACAAAATCTCGTTTCTATTGGCAATGCGTTAATTTTGCCCGACAAACTCTCTTCAATGCCACTCTCGACTAATTTTTTTGCATATAAAGCAATCTTTTGCAAATTGCCCTTTTGCAAAACTCCCGCCCTTGAATAAACTTTAAATTCAACATTTGTTGAAGTTTTTGAAAGCGTTAGATCTATTAAATCGCTCTTCAATTTATCTGTTGATAAAGTTTTGTCTAACTTTTTAATTATGCAAGTATCATTTTCAAAAAAACCATTTAGCTTGTTGTCCTTGTTAGATATGGAATCAAAAACTGGGAAATAAAATGCGCCATCGACCTTGCTTTCTTCCAAAGATAAAATGTATATCGGCAGTTGAATTTGCCTGCCTTCATAAAGTTTTGACAAGCTTACTTTTGCTTCCCCTGTCTTATAATCTATCAATCTATAACTATCTTCGCTTTTGTCAATTCTATCTATTCGTCCAACAATGGAATATTCATCACCTAAAATTTTGTCCGTTTTGATTGTGAATTTCTTTTCAAATTCAACTGGCATATATCCACAATTTTCTATTTGTTTTAAGAGCGTTGATGCAAAATTGTTGGCTTGTTTATTTAAATAATTAAAATATGCGATGTGTTCTGGAATGTTAGAAAGCAATTTCAATCTTTCATTAGAATTTTTTGCATAATAGAAGCATTCATCAACAAGCGTTTTAAAATCAACTTTTTTGTTTTGGCTTAAAAGAAATTTTTCCGCAAAAGCGTGAAAAAGATTTCCAACATCTGCAGGCAAAACTTGTGCCACTTCGTTAGGCTGAAGTTTAAGCCCATAATTTGCAAAATGAGCAAAAGGGCAATTAAAAAATTGCTGAATTTTACTTACCGAAGTTGATTTATTTGAATACAAAACATCTTTAATGTTTTCGATGTATTCTTTTGTGATTATTTCATTTTTCTTAGCGTTATTTAAAAATTTTAAAATTTCTTCACGCTTACAATTAAGGAATGATTTAAACACTAAACTTTGCGATAGCAAATCAAAATCTTCCACATTTTTTTCATAAAAGTCATCACTTATTGGAAGTTCTTTTCCTGATATTGTCCACATATTTTTAAAACTTTTAATGAATGCAGAATTGACATTGCCATTTGAAATATATGAAATATAAACTTTTTCCTTAGACAAACAAGCATCGTTAAATAATTTGAATTTGCTTCGCCTGTTTATCATTTCCACACTTGGCTCAATTTTGATGCTTTCAAGTTTTTCTATATCGCTATCCAAAATTAAACCGCTGTCTTTTAAGGATATAGGAAGATTTTCAGAGCCTAAAAATATGCTTATTTTTCTTTCTTCAAAAAAACTTACATCGCTTTGACCAACAAAAACGGAATTAATAGACAATGGCAAATTTGATATGATTATGCTTTCAAACATTTCATTCGCAATATTTTGCATATCATCTTTGCTTAAATCACATTCAAGATTTAATTTTGAAAGTTGCTCCAATGCTTGGCTATATTTTAATTGATATTGTTGATAAATCTTTTCATTTAATAAGTCATCATTTTGTTTAAAATTATTTATCAATTCTTCAACTTTGTTTTCTATTTCAAAAATTGATGAAATTTCATTCAAAAATTCAATAAATTGTGAAAAATTATTGATTTTTTGATATTTTTCTTTAAGCGAATACAATTTTATTTTAAATGAATTTTGATTGTCCAAACATTTATTAAAATCAACGCCTCGTTCGAAAATTTCTTTATAAACACTTTTTATCTCTTCATTGGCAAGAGAACAAAAATTATCATTAATCAAAGAAAGAAAATTATTTAAGTTTTCTTCTTTTAAATACTCCAATACCTGTCTCTTATACACATCTCCGAGCCCACGAGACTAGGCATGAAATCGTATGCC
>URAC01000054.1 GCA_900545735.1 uncultured Bacillota bacterium
AACGCTTGCCCCCTACGTATTACCGCGGCTGCTGGCACGTAGTTAGCCGGGGCTTGCTCCTGTGGTACCGTCATTTTTTTCTTTCCACAGATCAGAAGTTTACAATCCGAAAACCTTCATCCTTCACGCGGCGTTGCTGGGTCAGAGTTTCCTCCATTGCCCAATATTCCTAACTGCTGCCTCCCGTAGGAGTCTGGACCGTATCTCAGTTCCAGTGTGGCCGGTCATCCTCTCAGATCGGCTAATCATCGTCGCCTTGGTGGGCCGTTACCCTCACCAACAAGCTAATGATACGCAAGCCCCTCTATCACCAGATTTAACTCCTTTCACCCCTAACCGATGCCGGTTTGTGGTCATATGCGGTATTAGCACCTATTTCTAAGTGTTATTCCCCTGTGATAGGCAGGTTGCTCACGTGTTACTCACCCGTCCGCCACTAAGATTTCAAAGAGCAAGCTCTCTAAAATCTCCGTTCGACTTGCATGTTTTAAGCACGCCGCCAGCGTTCGTCCTGAGCCAGGATCAAACTCTAACGTTTTTGGTATTATAATCTCTTTCGAGAATAATAATCGTTAAATTTTGATTTTTTGACTCATAACTCATTTTGACTTTAATAACTTTGCGTTAAAAAGATAAGTTCTTTTTGAAATTGACAAGGTAAATTTAAAAAACCTTAAAATGTTTACACATCTACCTTTTCTTTCCATATTCAGTTTTCAATGTTCTAACCTTTTTTGCTGTTTAGCTTCAAAGGTTTTTGCCCCGCCATTTCAGCGTAGCGGAGTTAATATATCACATAAAAAAACCATTGTCAACAGTTTTTAACAAATTTTTCAAAAATTTTTAAAAATTTTTTTGAAATCGCTATATCGCCCTAATTTTCTTGCTGTGTAGCCATTTTAAACATTCTTTTTTAAAAAAAGTATTGACAAAATTTAATTATTGTATATACTAAAAGTATCAAATGGAGGGATTTATGAAAGAAAGAATTTATCAAGATGGCGAACTCAATATCGACGACAGAGATTCAGCAGATTATTCAAGATTAGTTGACGAAGCAGAAAGAAGAGCAGCTTATCAATCAGCAAATGTTGAAAGACGCAGCAGACTTGCTGACGAATATGAACCAGAAGTTGAAGACAACTACGATATATCTCAAGATTTATAAGATAATAAAAAAATAGCCACGATTGCTCGTGGCTATTTTTTATTTATTTCATTTCGTTTATTACTTTCTGCGCATAAGAATTGTCAACAACTCTGCCAAACTCTACTGTCCCTTCAAGTTCTCCAGCATTTTGCATTATTGCAAGAAGTCTGTTATATGCACTTTCTTCCATAACTGGGCTGCTCATCCAAGCATCAATTCGCTTATAGGTGTTCACCGAAGCCACAATCGAACTTCTAGTGCTTGTTGAGAATGATGGCGCTAACGCTTCATATATCTCATCATCTGTTGCAGTCATAAGATAATTATACCCTTTAACAACAGCACGCAAGAAGCCTTCTATCTGTCCTTGATTTTTATCAATATAGTTTCTCATAGCCATAAAGCAAGTGAATGGAACCTCGCCGCATTCTTCGCCAACTGACGCAACAATATAGCCCTTTCCAGCCGCAACATACTCACTCGCAGTTGGCTCAAACATCGTGCAGTAATCGCCCGTGCCAGCCTCAAATGCGCCCACAACAAGGTTAAACGCAACATCTAGGTTGATATTAACTTGGTCAGCACCAGTGCCTATTGGTAAATTGTTAACCTTTTCTATAGCATATTGTAAAGCCATAGCAGGAGAGCCGCCGCGCCTTCCTCCGATGATTTCCTTTCCAACCAAATTTGACCATTTGAAATCTGGTTCTGGGACTCTTCCAATTAGCAATGAACCATCACGCTTTGTAAGTTGTCCAAAAATAACTGGCGTGTTGTTTGCTCCTTCTTTTACAACATAAACCGCTGTTTCAGGGCCTAAAAGTGCAATGTCAGCACTGTTGCTTATAAGTGCAGTCATTGATTGGTCAGAGCCACCACCATTAACCAAGTCTATTTCAATGCCTTCTTCCTTGAAATAGCCTAAGTTTATTGCCGCATAAAAAGGTGCATAAAAAATACTATGGGTAACTTCATTTACTCTTAGTTTGTTGTTGCCACCACAGCCAGCAAATCCGACAGAAACAAGACCTATCAAAACCGCCACAAAAGCCGCAAATTTTTTCATTTTTCCTCCTTAAAAAATAGTCTAGATTATTCTATGTTAAAAGGTGGATTTTTGACATAAAAAGCCATAAAAGAAAATTTCTTTGCATATTTTAGTATGATGAAATCTATTCGTATTCACCCAGCAACCTATATCTTTTTATTAATTTTATTGCTAACAGGTTTTGCGGCAGTTGTTATTCCTTATTTGATTGCCGTTATATTGCACGAACTCGGACACGCCTTTGTTGCAAAAAAATTGGGCTATAAATTAAATAAAATTTGGATTTTGCCCTATGGTGCCTGTTTGTCACTAGACGACTTTGCGTTTAATCCAAACGATGAAATAAAAATCGCGTTGGCAGGGCCTATTGTCAATATTTGCTTAATCATTTTAACAATGTCCTTTTGGTGGATTTTTCCAGCAAGTTATATCTACACTTATTCCTTTGTAATTTCAAATTTTTCATTGGCGCTATTTAATTTATTGCCTGCCTTTCCTTTGGACGGTGGCAGAGTTTTAGTCGGAATTTTTTCCATAAAAAACAAACGAAAAGTCGCCTTTAAAGTCGTAACTTGGATAAATCTAATAATTGCATTTTTACTTTTTACATTGTTTCTAATAAGCTTGTTCTATTATATTAATATATCTTATTTACTCCTTTCAATTTTCTTGTTGATAGGGATTTTTGACAATAAGTTTCAAGGGAAATATAGTCCACTTTTATACGAATTTTCAGCAAAACAAGAAAAAGATGTTTGCCAAGTAAAACACATCTGCGTTTCTCCAAATGTAAAACTCTATAAAATAATGTCTGAAATAAATAGACACAAATATAACATCATTTATATCAACCTTCCAAACGGCAAGTTGAAAGCAATAAACGAAAAGCAACTGGAAAGCATTCTATTAAACAACTCCCCAACCGACACTCTCGCCACCGCCCTTCACCTAAATTAGCCAACAAAAAAACTCACTCAAACGAGTGAGTTTTTTATAGTTTTTATTAAGCAATCGCTCCAGAATATTTGTAATATTTTCCGCTTGCATTTGCAATGCCGTTTTCATCATAAAGCGTGTCATCTACTTTTGTGAAGCCTAAACCTGTAATTGCTGTCGCATCTGCACTGTCAACATAAATTGTTGTTAACTTGCTGCAGCCGCTAAACGCAGTATTTCCAATTGTTGTAATGCTTGATGGCAACACAATGCTTTCAAGACTTGAGCAATCTCCGAAACATTGATAAGGAATTTCAGTTATTTTTCCTTTAATAACCACAGAGGTTAATCCTTCGCAATATTTAAATGCTATCATTCCAATGCTGGTCACACTGTCTGGGATTGTTATTGTTGTTAATACGCTGCAACTCCAAAATGCACCATATCCAATGCTGGTTACGCCGTCTGGAATTGTGATGGATGTTAAACCATAGCAATCATAGAATGCACTATCTCCAATGCTGGTTACGCCGTCTGGAATTGTGATTGATGTTAAACTATGGCAATTAGAGAATGCAGTACTTCCAATGCTGGTTACGCTGCCATCTGTTGGTATTTCGCTATTTTTACAACCAGCAATTAAAGTTTTACTAGCAGTTTCTATCAAGCAATTTCTCGCACTGTGATATTTCGGATTTTTACTATCAACATTTATTGATGATAAACCACTGCAACCGCGGAATACAAACTCTCCAATGCTGGTTACGCTGTCTGGGATTGTGATGGATGTTAAACCACTGCAATTAGAGAATGCACAATCTCCAATGCTGGTTACGCTGTCTGGGATTGTGATTGATGTTAAACCGATGCAACCATCGAATGCCGACATTCCAATGCTGGTTACACTGCCATCTGTTGGTATAACACTATTTTTACAACCAGCAATTAAAGTTTTGCTTACTGTTTCTATTAAACAATTTCCTGTACTATGATATACTGTATTTCCTTTTGAAACTGTGATTGATGCTAAGTTTATACAAGAAGGGAATGCAGAATCTCCATCTCCAATGCTGGTTACACTATCTGGGATTGTTATTGTTGTTAATACGCTGCAACTCCAAAATGCACCCTGTCCAATGCTGGTTACCGCATATTTATTTGAATCCTGACTAATGCCTAGATATTTTGGAATAACTACTGTTGTAACGAAATTTTTTGGCTCAAATTGATTAAGTTTTGCTGAATAATTGTCTGTGCTGTCAAGCGTTGTTGCGCCAAGAGAGGAAACGCTGTTTGTTGACATTATTGATGACAAGGTTGATGCGTCAACTTTGTTGCCACTTTCATCTATAAGGTCAAAATACCATGTTCCTTGGTCGTCTGTATACTGGAAATCACCATAAGATGTGTCTGTTGAATTTTGTGTTATTGAACTTGGCAAGAAAACTTTAAGATTTGGTTCTGCAACCACCCAAGCATTGTCTTTACCTGCGGTTTTGCCTGTTATGTCTGCATTGATTAATAGATTTGTTGCTTCGTCAGCACCATACCAAATTTTTGCACCTGCAGAAAAAGCATCTGATGCAATTATATATGTTATGTTACTGCTATTATTAAGTTTTAACCTTAAATTTGTGCAGCCTTCAAATGCTCTTGAACCAATCAAAATCGTTTTCATTGTTGTTGGGTTGCCTGAAATCGTGATTTCACCATCTTTTTTGCCTTCTGAGATGATGTCGTCAATATTAATGTCTGGTTTTTCTTCTGTTGTAACATCAACTTCAACCGGTTTAATAACTTCTGTTATTTCCCAACCTTCGGCTGCTGCATCTGCATCGCCTTGAAGTGTTTCAAGGGTGAGATAAACAACAATTTTGTTGATTGAAGTATCACCAACAACAAAGCCGCCACCTTCGCCATCAGGATATGCTCCTGTGAAACCTGCTCCTTCAATTATGAACCTAGCGTTTGTGTCAAATAAATCTACAAAATCTGCTGGCGCGCTGCTTGTAAACTTATTTAATGTTGTTCCTGTTGCGTAGTAGTGATAACCATCACTAGATTTTACCCAATCTGAACCAAAAAATGTTGAACTTGTTGTGATTAAATCACTTGCCTTAAATGATGCTGGCAATGTTTCTAGTTTTG
>URAC01000055.1 GCA_900545735.1 uncultured Bacillota bacterium
CGAGATCATGCCTAGTCTCGTGGGCTCGGAGATGTGTATAAGAGACAGGTTTCAAATGGTGCTCTTTATCGTGCAAAAATAGAACTTAAAAAGACACTTATTGAAAAAGAAGATAAAAAAGAAGGGGAAGAAGACCAATATAAAGAAGAATATGTTTTGTCTGAAGTCCAACTTCTTTGCTCAAAAGTAGTTGGCTTTGAAAATTCTGGCCTTTATATTTTTGGAAACAAAATTTATTTTGGAACACCATCAACAATAAAAAATTCCGAAGGCAAAGTGATGTATAGTTTGCTCACTTTCTATTCTGTTGATTTAGATGGACAAAATTTAACAGAAATTTATCAAACTACAGAATTTTCAAGCGGAAGTTATTCATTTATTTCAATCAATGGAAATTTATATTTATTGATTTTTGATGGCTCAAAGATTTTAAGAGTTGATATGAACGGCAATAGCAAAGTTTTGGCAACTGATGTTAAATCAGCAGTTTTGCCAAAGAGCATTGTTGTTGCAGAAAATTCTTACAGTGCAACAGAAAATGAAAAATATGTTTATTACACAATAGCTAACAGCAAGAACACAGATGCTAGAGATTATGGAAATGTTCTATGCAAAGCAAATATAATCTCAGGAGAAGTAACAGAACTTTTCAAAGAAGATTATTTAACAATCACTTTAAGCAAATTTGAAAATGACAAATTGTATTATAAAAGAAATGTTTTACGTTCAGAAATGTCACCTTCAAGCGAAAGTTATTTGTTTGTAAATGATTTGACTGGAAAAACTTTCCAAGACAGTGAAAAACAACTTACAAGTCAATCTGCAATTTCAACAATGATTGAATTTAAATATGAAGCAGACAACTATGATGGATATGTTTATGTTAATGGCGGAAAATTATATTATCGCTCAAATGATGGCTTGACAACTAAACAATTATCTTCAAGTGCATCATCAGTAGTATTTGTTCAAGGCAAATATGTATATTATGTAAGTTCATCAGCACTTTATAGAGTTGATGTAACAAAGGAAACTCCAAGCGGAGAAAAACTTTCAGACAGCAACACAATCGACACAACATATTTCGATATTGACAGCAATTTTGCATATTTTTATGTTAAAAATTCTTCAACAAAAAAATATGAAACATATTATATTGATTTGATTAATTTTGTTAGTGGAACAACTAAACCTGTAAAAGCAGTTGCATAAAAGGAAAATTATGGCAGAGGAATATAATTTTAAAGAGATTGAAAAAAAATGGCAAGATAGATGGGAAAAAGACGATAGATTAAAAGCCGTTGATTTTCACCCAACAAAGCCAAAATATTATATGCTTTATGAATTTCCAAACACAAGCGGAAGTTTGCATATGGGGCATTTAAAGGGAACTGTTCCAGCAGATGCTCTTGCAAGATTTAAAAGATTTAAAGGTTATAATGTTTTGTTCCCTATAGGTGGAGATTCCTTTGGCTTGCCAGCAGAAAATGCTGCCATTAAATATGGAATTAACCCAAAACAATTTGTTAAAGATGGAATGACAAACATCTTAAACGGCTTTAAAAAGCTTGGACTTTCTTTTGATTGGACGAGAACATTTTGTACAAGCGACCCTGAATATTACAAATGGACGCAATGGATATTTTTGCAACTTTTAAAAAATGGAAAAGCATATAAAGAAAAGGGCGTTGTAAACTTTTGTCCAAAATGTCAAACTGTTTTGTCAAATGAAGATAGCCAAGGTGGAGTTTGCGATAGATGCGGAAGCGAAGTTGTCCAGGTCAATCGCGATGTTTGGTTCTTAAAAATGAAGGAATATTCTGAAAAACTTTTGGGAAATGTTGACAGAATACAAACGGCTGAACATCTTAAAGAAGCACAAAGAAATTGGATAGGCAAAAGTGAAGGCATTCAATTAAAACTTGATTTAGTTGATGAAAAAGACAATAAAATAACAGATTTAGAAATCTATACAACCTGCATTGAAACTGTTTATGGAATTACTTTTGTAGTTTTAGCGCCTGAAAACCCACTTGTTGAAGAGTTAAAAGGCAAAATCAAAAATTATGACGAAGTTGTTGATTATCAAAAACAAACAGCACTTAGAAGCGAGTTTGATAGAATAAGCCAAGTAAAAGAAAAAACAGGTTGCAAACTCGAAGGAATTTATGCAATCAATCCAATTACAAAATCCAAAGTTGTTGTATATTTGGCAGATTTTGTTTTGAATAATTATGGAACTGGTGCTGTTATGGCTGTTCCTTGCCATGACCAAAGAGATTACGAATTTGCTGTAAAATTCAACATTCCTATGATACAAGTTATTGAAGGCGATGTGTCGCAAAAAGCGGTCGAAAAGGCGGAATATTTAGAAAAAAATCTTAAGATGATGAATTCTGAACAATTTACCGGGCTGCCTGTAAAAGAAGCAAAAAAGAAAATTGCTGAAATGGTCATCGAAAAAGGTTATGGGAAAAAACAAGTAAATTATAAAATGCAAGACTGGCCTTTCAATAGGCAAAGATACTGGGGAGAACCATTCCCTGTTGTATTTTGCGAAAAATGTGGAGTTGTTCCACTTGATGAAAAAGATTTGCCTTTACTTCTTCCTGAAACAAACGATTATATGCCAAATGCTAAGGGCGATTCTCCAATTTCAAAAATTGATAGTTTTGTAAATTGTAAGTGCCCTAAGTGCGGTGGAGCTGCAAGGCGAGAAACAGACACTATGCCTAACTGGGCAGGTTCAAGTTGGTATTGGCTAAGATATGTAGACCCACACAACGATAAAGCACTTGCCGATTATGATAAATTGAAATATTGGGGCAGTGTGGACTGCTACACAGGCGGAACGGAACATATAACAAGGCACGTTTTATATGCTTTCTTCTGGCAAAATTTTCTTTATGAAATTGGCGCTGTTCCAACACGCGACCCATTTATTAGAAAAATGGGAAGTGGACTTATTTTGGACGATGAAGGCAAAAAGATGAGCAAAAGCTCAAAAAATGGCGTTTCTCCACTTAAAGTTATAGACGAATATGGCGCAGATGTTGCAAGAATGCACGTTCATTTCTTGGCTGGATATGAAGATAATTGTATGTGGACATACAAGGGCATAGAAGGAATTGTCAATTTCTTGGACAAAGTATGGAAATTGCAAGATATCATCAAAGGCGAAGAAGTAAGCAAAGAACACGAAGTCGAATTAAATGCGCTAATTAAAAAATTAGAAGAAGATTATGAAAATCTTAAACTTAACACTGCAATATCTGCTTGTATGATTTTTATGAAGAAAATAAAAGCAGACGGATATATAACTAGGGAAGAATTAAGACAATATTTAATCGTTTTAAATCCACTTGCGCCACATTTAACAAGCGAATTGTATGAAAGGGTTTTCCATAAAGAGATATTAGATGAAAGTTGGCCAAAATATGATGAAAATAAAACTCAAAAGCAAGAAATCAATTTGCCAATTCAAGTTAATGGAAAGATGAAAGGAACAATTCCAGTTTCACTTGGCGCGTCTCAACAAGAAGTTGAAAATCTTGTTTATGCAACAGGAAAAGTGGACAAAGCATCGGTTAAAAAAATAATATATATTCCAAATAGAATAATTAATTTCATAATTTAAGAGTATATGTATTAAAAAATCACGGAATTCCGTGATTTTTTTTAGCATTGAAGGAGGATTATTTATTTTGAAGAGAAAGATAGTCGTTTGGGTTTATTTGGTCGTTATCTTTTAAAAGTTCAAAATGTAAATGTGCACCTGATTTATATTCTTCTCCAGCACTATTTGAAATTGTTCCAATTTTTTGACCCTTTTTAACTTTGTCGCCAACTTTAACATCAGTTTTGCCGTCTAATGAGGAATATTTGCTTGAAAATTGTTCGTTATGCTTAATGACAACAACAGTGCCTTCAATATTGTTTGTATAAACTTGAACAATTTCGCCTGCTTCAGCAGCTAAAACATCAGTTGAATTTTCACTTTTTAAGTCGACGCCTTTATGAGTTTCATACCAGCCCATTGTTTCGTTATACAAGAATGTGTCCCTTGAATAATCTTGAACAACTTGACAATCCAGCAAAGGCAATGTGAAGCTCAATGCGCTTGAACCAACTTCAATAGGTTGTTTATCTGTTATGTTGATATCTGAATTTGTTTTTTGACCAGTTAAAACAACAGATAATGTAACAACTAAAACAATTACTCCAACCGCTATGAAATAGCCATACTTTTTTAAAAAGTTTTTAAAACCCTCTCCTCTCTTTTTGATTTTTATTTGATTGCTCATCTTTGACCTCCTGCGCAAATTATTGACATATATCTTTTCATTTATACATTAAATTTTAAAATTAATAACTGCCGAGAAGTAGAGGCAATCCCACTTTATTTCCGCTTGAAGAAAGAAGAATTTGTATGTTTACTTTTTTATTTTCAATGGTAACAAATTTATTAAATTTATTTGTGCAAGCGTAAATTATTGTTTTTTCAGTATTATCTATCATAATTTTTTGCGTTTTTACTATGTTTGCATTTAATATTTGCAATATTTCTTTTAAAGTGCTTGAAGTTGTAAATTCAATTCCGTCAAAATTATTTTCCAAAAGCAAATTGTTTGCAGTTTCTATGGTGGGTGTGATATAAAGCCCAACGCCATTTTGATATGTTCTCTCATTTTCAAATTCGATTTGTTTGTTGTAATAAAACTTGATATTTGTTGCATTAAGTTCTTTCAAGTCTATATTATTTTTAATGTTAACAGTAGAAATTGTAATCAACAAAATTACAAAGAAAAAAGCAATAAATCTAAAAGCGTTTGAATTCATATTAGATTTATTGCCGTTTTTATAAAATTTATACAATCATTTAAGCGAAATTTAGATATCCAAGCCGCATTAGTGAGTTTAATTGAAAGCAATTTGATGATATTGCTATATAAGAAATGTTGTCATAAAAATTGCATTCATTTAGCATTCGTGGCTCATTTTTTGTGTATAAGTTCATCAACCTTTTACAAACTTTTGACAGTTTAGTTTGCAACAAAATAAGTTCTGCGTGTAGCCTTGGCTTAATCATTTTTGCTTTAAAAAAGAATTCATTTGATGTCTGTCTCTTATACACATCTCCGAGCCCACGAGACTAGGCATGATCTCGT
>URAC01000056.1 GCA_900545735.1 uncultured Bacillota bacterium
ATCTTAATAAAATCTATGATTAATTAGTTTTTCAACTAAACTTACAATATAATATTAACTATCTAAAAGAGATTTGTCAAATAAATTTGATAACATTTTTAGTCGCTTTATGTAGATGATGAGAATTTCTTATTACTAAGTCTTTAAAAAGACAAAATATAGATTTTAAAAAAGCAACAAAATTATTTTTACGATAAAGACAAGACAAAAAATTGACAAAACTATAAAATTTGCTAAACTATAAACATTAACCTGCTCCCATAGTGAAGTGGATATCACAATGGTCTTCGGAACCATTATGGAGGGTTCGATTATCCCACTAAAAAAATAATCAATTTTGCGCCCATAGTGAAGTGGATATCACAATAGTCTTCGGAACTATTATGCCGAGTTCGAGTCTTGGTGGGCGCACCACAAAAAGCCTGATTTTACGGGCATTTCAGCGATTTTGATGGTCGCTGATTTTTTTATTTCCAAACAAAAAAAATCGAACTCCCAAATTAAGACAATGCTCATCTAGGTGTTCGATTTCAATGCTAAAAAACTTATCATTTTTTTGCTCAAAAAGTGCAGATTTCTACGAATTTTCTACGAATTTGTAACGAATTTTTGCAAGCAAACTTATTTTTAGTGTATTTTATCGCCAAGTGTCGTGTGGTGCTTTTTACATTTCAAAATCCTTTTGTCTGCGTTTTCTTCGTTCTTGTTCTTTTCTTTTTTCTTCAAGTTTTCGCTCTAACTCTGCAATTTCATCGTCAAGATTTTCTTCTTTAACAAGTTCTGCCTCTTCATTGTTTGATACTTCCTCTTGAGTTTTTTCTGATGGTTGTTTAATCGTTTTTGTAAGAGCACTGCTTATTGCGTTCGCACTTTCATATTTGGCTGTATAGTCCAAATGCGAATAGACATCGGCTGTTGTGTTAAAATTTGAATGACCTAACCACTCTTGAATATTTTTCATAGGAATTTTGCTGGCAACAAGCAAACTAGCGCAAGAGTGCCTTAAATCGTGAAATCTAATATGTTTTAAATTGTTCTTTTGTAAAATCTTTCTAAATCTGTTTGTTACAAGATTTGGGTCGACAATATCTCCAATATCATCAACAAATACATAGTTAATATATTGATAGTTGTAGCTTCTGCCAAACACTTCTTTATTGTGTTCTATCTCCGTTTTCCGTTCAATAAACATTTTTTCAATTTCAGGTAGTAGGGGCAATGTTCTATTGCTTGCCTGCGTTTTCAAAGTATCTGATAAATAATAAACGCCATTCACATTTAAGACCTTGTGTTTTATCGTTATCATTTTGTTTTCAAAATCTATTGCATCCCATTTTAGTCCAATAAGCTCACTTCGCCTAAATCCATAAAACGCTGCCACACGAACAATAAGTTTCAAAGGCGTTTTGTCTGTAACTTTGAATAATTCTTCCAACTCATCTTTGTTATAGAAATTCATTCGTGTTTTTTCTCTTTTAATATGTGGCATAAATTCATAAGGATTCTTGCCAATCAAATCATCTCTGTATGCTTTGCGAAGTGCTGGCGAAAGCAGAGTAGCGTGATGTTTGACTGTAATGTTTTTATTTCCTCTTTCTTTTTTAAGATAATCATAAAAGTCTAATATGTGATGATAAGTAACATCTTTTAGTTTAAGTTTATTTCCAAAAAACTCTTTGACAACTTTAACCTGATTACTATATGAATAGTAAACAGCTGGCGAAAGTTCTTCCTTTTTATCTTTGACATACTGTTCAATATAATCCACAAATAAAATATCATTCTTGACCTGTGGCTCTGGCATCTTCTCATAAACTTCATCTGAATTAAATTTATCAAGTTGTTCTTTTAAAAATTTTTGAGCTTCTTTTTTATTGCCACGTTCTTTAAGCCCAGTTGTTATCCATTTTTGTTTATATTTGCCATAGTTGTCTTTGTAATTTATTACAGCATAATAAACACCATTTTTTACTTTCAAACTTCCTGTCATAACTGTTCACCTCCGATGAGATACGCAATAACGTTGTATTTTGGAATTTTATAGTCCTTACCAATCTTAATTGATTTGATTGTTCCATCTCGAAGTAGTTCATAAGTTTTTGTTCGCTTAATTCCAAGCATTTGACCTAATTGTTCAACACCTACGCAATCCGGGAAGTCTTTAAACATGATATCGCTTAATTCTTTAATACTCATATTGCACCTCACATTTCCATATCCGACTTGCGATATTGATTTGCAATATCCAATAGGTCATTAAGGTTTGTTAAAAATCTTTTATTTCTAAACAAATTGAAATTTTTATATAAACGATTATATTTCTTAATCTTACAATCAAATCTAGTCCAAGCACGATAATAATCATAATCGTGAGATTTTTGACAAATATAATTATCAAGGCAACAACTTAGTCCAGAAAGTAGAATTTGTGGTAAGTTGTTATCTCGTCCAATATATCTCAAATTTCGACTTAGAGTGTTGTAATTAAGTCTTGTGCCATCATTTTTGAGGGCAACATACTTTTTATTTTCAAAAGAGTAATTTTCTTTTGAAATACTATTTTTGAGTTGTTGCTCTTTAAGTTCTAAAAGCAATATTTTTATGTTTGGGAGTAGTGGAAATTTTCTCGCAGATTCCAAAACTTTTTGATTGTCCCATTTATAATAAATTTGATTATTTCTTTTTTGTGTGATGTCATAAATAGTGATAGTGTTATTTTCAAAATCTATATCGTCCCATTCCAAACATACAAGTTCAATTCGTGATAACTCATAGGTCATCACCAGTTTAAAATAACACTCATATTTGTTACCTTTGATTGCTTTCAAAAATGCTTTTATTTGTTTTAAATCAAAGGTATTTTTATCATTGATTTCGTTTAAATATAGCATTGTTTTCCGTCCTTGTTTTTAAATTTTTTAAACTACTTTCTAATGTTCATTCGCCATAGTTCTTTAACGCATCAAGCGAAAGACTTTTGGGCTTAACGCCTTTTGTGACGGATTATTTTTGTTAATCAAACAAGCGATGTCAAACGACTTTGGGGACCCTGCAAAAAATGTTTTTGTGGGGAGAGGAACAGCCGACCATAAGGTCAAAGAATTGCAATTTATTGAAATTCTTGACAAAAGGGTGAGCTGTGACGAGGAACCAGGTATTCCTAGTTGCCGTAAGATAAGGAAGATATAACTGAATCATCAAATGTAACAGGTCAAAACACTTGTATTTACTAGGGTTTTGCCACATTTTGCTGGGAAAGTTGTTTCTTCCGCTTATCCTGTTTTGTAAATTCTCTAAATTAGAGTCAGTTTCTTTCTACATTTCATAGTCTGAATATCTGCTTTTCGAATGTGAATTCTCATATTCAATTTGCTTTCTATAATATTCAAGTTTGTTATGGTATCTCTCAAAGAAATCCATCTCATCTTGAATGGCTTTAGCATTGTTTTCCATAAGGTCAAGCAGCTCGTCCAAGATGTTTTTTCTATATCTCTTTTTAATCGCTTTATAATTTGAGGTTTTAAGATTTAGTCTTTCAATTTCATCGTGCTTTTTGCCAACCTTAATTGCAACTTGAATAGTCTTATTTCCAAGCCTTCGCATTATGTCTTTCATAAGATTATCACCTTCAAGATATTCTCGTGTTTTCTTCCAAAGTTTGAAATCCATGACATCACTTGCAAAGTCAAAATATGCCTTACTTATTTGCTTGTTTTTGCCAATAAAGTATTTTGTTACCTCATCAACTTTTAGCTTTAATGGGCGCATATTTTCGCTGTCATAAGATATCCTTCCTTCGCTTGGGAGCAGAGTGTAAAGTTCATTCAAAAGTTTTTTACCTTTTCTTGCAATTTGGGTTTTTGTCATTTCAACATTGTAGCTATCAAGCAAATTTTTTCTGTTTTTAATAAGCTGAGCAGTGGCGTTTGTGAGCTTTTTTTCAAACATAAATTTGCTGTCAATTAAAACATTCTTTGCAATCTTTCCTGAGTGGAATTTTAGGTTGTTGCCGTTAGCATAGTAAAGGGGCTCTTTTTCAAAAAACGAAACGTGAATGTGTTTGTTTTCGGTGTTCTCGTGCAGTCCTGCATACCAAACAATATTGTCTGGATTAAGTCCTGCCTTTTTCAAAAATCTTGGCATTTCACTTTTCATAAATTCGTATGCTTGGTCATAATCTCGGCAATAGTTATTTCCAAATTCCTCTCTAAAAGATATAACCATATCCCAAATCACACTTTGGGTTGTTTGCAGACTTTGCTTTAACTCTTTAATCTGCTTATCACTAATTAGCCCATTTTGATTGAATACACCACAAGATTTTTCTTTGCTCCCAACATATTCTTCATAGTCTTTTGGGACTTGTTCTGTGGAACCTGTGTGAATATAGCTCAGATAGTTATAACTTCCATTGCAACTAACAAAATCTCTGTGCTTTTGGTATTCTTCATTTGTGTTATTGGACTTGTAATAGTGGCATTTAAGCACGATATTGTTTGCCTGCGAGTTATCTGCCATTGTTCTTTACAATCTCCAAAATAGCATTGGTTTTGTCTTCTATAGCATCAAGCTGTTCAAGTATCTCTTCTTGTTTATTTTCTTTGAAAACATAGTTTTTCAAGATTAAGTTAAAAAACTCATTTTTGGTTGTGCAGTTTGATAGAGCGTAAAGTTCAGCAATTTTATCTAAAAGCTTTTTATCTCTAATCCGTAACATATTTTCGCTACTGAAATTTTCCATTTTGTCCTCCTTGTTTAGATTTTGAATAACGAAAAATAAAGCTTCGTCCCCATAAGCTCTAGTTTTTCTTTATTTTTAATTTCTTTTTCCTCTCACAAGAAAAAATATTTAGTAAACTTGACTTGTATATATACTAAACATGTGCGAGAACCCCAAACTCGCTTTTTTCTTGTTAAAAAACTATAATATCTCTCTAAAAGCTTGTTCTTTCTTTGTGTCTAAAAACTCATTCTAAAATCTGTTTGCCCCTACACATATACTGTCTCTTATACACATCTCCGAGCCCACGAGACTAGGCATGATCTCG
>URAC01000057.1 GCA_900545735.1 uncultured Bacillota bacterium
GAGATCATGCCTAGTCTCGTGGGCTCGGAGATGTGTATAAGAGACAGGTCTAATATTTTTAGGCGATTTTTTTGTGATGCTAGCCCCTTCACAAACGGTTGTTATAAAGATAGCGGATAACTTAATCAAGTTTGCAACTGCAAGCGCGAACTGCATTTGCTAGAAGATTGTAAATAAAATAATTCGGAGGAAAATTCAATGAAGTCATATATGGCAAAACCAGAAACTGTTGAAAGAAAATGGTATTTAGTTGATGCTGCTAACACTCCTCTTGGACGCGTTGCAAGCCAAGTTGCTTCAATATTGCGTGGTAAAAATAAACCAGTTTTCACACCACACGTAGACACAGGAGATTATGTTATCGTTATCAATTCTGATAAAATCGTTTTAACAGGTAAAAAATTAATTCAAAAGAAATTCAAAAGATATTCAGGATATCAAGGCGGACTTAAAGAAGTTCAATACAAAAAAATGATGGAAGAAAAATCAGATGTTGCCCTTCTTAGAGCTATCAAAGGAATGCTTCCAAAAAATGCACTTGGTAGAGAAATGGCAAGAAAAGTTAAAATCTACAAAGGCGCAGAACACCCACACGAAGCACAACATCCAGAATTAATTTCATTAAAAGGAGAAATTAAATAATGGCAGAAGCAAAGAAAGCAGTTAAAGCAACATTAAAATCAAAGAAAATTCAATTTTGCGCAACTGGAAGAAGAAAAAAATCTATCGCTCGTGTTAGATTGATACCAGGCGGAAACGGAACTATCGTTATCAATAAAAAAACTATTGACGAATATTTCCCACAAGACCTTTTAAAATTAATTGTTAAACAACCATTAGAACTTACACAAAGCGCTAATAAATATGATGTTTACGTTAATGTTATTGGTGGCGGAATTGCTGGTCAAGCTGGCGCTATTTGCCACGGAATTTCAAGAGCACTTGTTAAAGCAGAAGAAAATCTTAAAACTGAAATTAAGAAAGCAGGCTTCTTAACTCGTGACCCAAGAATGAAAGAACGTAAAAAATATGGTCTTAAAAAAGCAAGAAAAGCTTCACAATTCTCAAAGAGATAGTATATTTCAAAAAAGCAAGGAATTCCCTTGCTTTTTATTTTTTATTTATTATTGATTTTTTTATAAAATTATGATACATTAACAATATGGAAATTCAGGCTGATAGTATTGAAGTTAAGAAACAAGTTTGGAAAAATCATATAAGTGGAGAAGAATATTCTGACCCACTAGAGATTTTTTATTATCAAAATTTATTGAAAGATGAAAAATATTCAAATCTATTGCTTGGCAACTTTAATTCTGAAGGCAACTATTCAATAGATAAAGAATTATTACAAGAATTAATCAATGTTAATAAATATATAACAGACAATATTGAAGGCGTATATCACCTAATCGCAAAGACACAAGAAAGTGAATTTGATTTACACTTTTTGTTAAAAATTAAAAACGATGAAGAAAACAACAAAAAGATTGCCGCACTTGTTTTAATTGAGCCATTTACAAGCGTTGATGGTCAAAACAATCAAGAACTTAATATAGTTGTCGCTCGCTATCGTGATGAAAATGATATATATTTTATGCCAAAAGTGGCAAAAGTTTTTCATATATTCGATAAGCGCGACGAAAATGGCCGTGAAGAAGAAAATGAAACGATTTTGCTAAATACTTTGAAATTAAAAAAGCAAATGAAGCTTTTAAATAGCAAATTAAGTGATTCAAACGAATATTTATCTCAATATTATATAGATAATGTCCTTGCCATTTTGAAGAAAAATCCAGGCAAATATTCAGAATATATTTTAAGAAAATATCAAATTTTGCTGGAAGAGCAAAAATCAAACATCAACAAAAAGAACTATTACAAACTTTTAAGGCTGGAGTTAGACAAACTTTTAAACTCCGCAAAGCATATTTGTGACAATCCTGACTTGTTAAAAGAGTTAAACGAACAAAAACAAATTTTTGTTGAAAATTTAAACAAATTTGAAGAAACAATAATCTCACCTGTCGCTGCGGCACCTAAAAAGGAAGAAGCCAAAAAGCCTGCCGCAAAAAAAGCAGCAGCTTCTGCCCCAAAAAAAGCCGTAGCAAAGAAAAAAGCAGCCGTTAAAAAAGCAGGAGCAGCAAAAAAGAAAGCTGCACAAGAGCCTTTTAAGTGGATTGCTAAACAAGCAACCTCAACTTTGCAGCCTATTGTTTTAAAGCACAACCACACTGAAGTGCAAGCAGAAGCACCAGAACAGGCAAACAAACAGCCAATAGTTCCTCAAGATTTGTTTTTGGAAGATATTACACAACTCAATATTGAAGAAACGCAAATGCAAAATGTTAAAGTTGCTGATGAAGCTAAGCAAGATATTAAAGATAATATAACATTGCCAGAAACCAATAAAATTCAAACACTAAAAGATATGGGCTTAGAATTATAAAAAACGCACAAAATTTTGTGCGTTTTTTAATTTGCTTTATATTAAAATTCAAACGATTCTGTTTTTGTTGTTTTAGCAGATAATTTTCTAGGTTTTAAACCTAATGCTTTGTCAATTTCTTCAGTAATTTCTGGATTAAGGTCTCTAATATTTTCAATATATTCTTTAGTGTCCACATTTAATTGTTTTGTTTGCTCTATTGAGAGCCTATTATACCAAACGTTCCAGTCAATTAAGCACAAACCATTTAATTGGTATGTGTGCAAAATGGCGATATTCTTTCTTAAATCTCTTGACAAGTTAAATTTTTCTCTCACTTTTTTTGCAAGTTCGCTTTGCCTTTGATATTCTGCAGTGCCTTTTTCAAGTTGGTTGCACGCTTGAATTTTAACAATGCCATCTAAAAGATTTGCCATAAGTCTTTCCTTCCCTTCTAAATATTTTCAATAATATTATACATAGTTTATTTTGCTTGTCAAGATGTTTTGTCAAAAATTTTTCAAAATTTTTTATCAATTAGGGTTGATTTTTGGCTATTTGTATAGTATAATTTTTTTAACTAAGAGGTGTTTATGCATTTGTTGTTAAGTTTTAACGATTTCTGGGCAAAAGTTCAAACCTTTTTTCACGAAATGAACCAAATCGTCAAGATTTTAATTATATCAATTTTTATGTTGCTTGCCCTTTTATCAATAATCAGATTTTTAAAACCTAAATATTCAGCAGATAAAAACAAGTTCAAAGTGTTGCCATTAGTGCTTTTTGCGATATTTTTAGGTCTTGCTTGCTTCGTTATTTTTATATAGTTATTAAAATAGTTTGCAATTTTAAAAATTTATGTTATAATGCCCAAGTTTAAAGGAGAAATTATGTTAAATTTATTGTTAGAATCATTACCTGCTGACTGGATTGTTAAATCTTTCCCTATCATTAGATATGTTTTAATGTTCTTAATAGCCGCTGCTGCTATAGTTTTAATCGTTGTAACATTATTGCAAGAACACGATGATAACGGAAGTATGAACGCAATCACAGGAACATCAGAAAGTTATTATTCACAAAACAAAGGTGAAACAACACAAGGCAAATTGAAAAAGGTTACAATCGCTATGGCTTCAATAATTGCAATTTCCATTGTTTTATTCTTTGTAACATTAATTGTATATGCAGGCGCATAAAAATAAATGAATTTATTAAACCCCGTTTTAAATTTAAAACGGGGTTATTTTTTTGCAATTTTTAACTATAAATATTTTTAAAAACAAAAAAACCGAACTGAGATTTCAATTCGGTTTATTTGGCGCCCCCTGTAAGATTCGAACTTACGACCTATCGGTTAACAGCCGAGTGCTCCACCGCTGAGCTAAGGAGGCATATTCAATGCTTGCAAGGCGTATTTTAATACATTTCTACGCTTATGTCAAGCATTTTATTAAAAATTTTTAATCTTTTTTAACTTCTTTCAAGCAAACTATTTTTAACTGCGTCAACCCATTCTTGCTGTGCTGGAATCAACTCTCCATTTGCCGCTCTGATATGAGTTCCTTCTGCAGTTGTGGACAATGTTAAATTATCCGCATTAAAGCCATAGATAGTTACTGTCATTTTTATTTCGCTTTTTAAAAGTTCTTGGTCTTTACTTAAAAAGCCTAAAAGTAAGGAATAAGGCTCATCGCCTTTTGCAAGCACATTTGTAAAATAAATGTATTTTTCTTGGCCTAAATTTACATATATTTGATGATTTGGAATGCCTTCCAACTCACCTATTGTTGCCGCGCGAATGTTAGATAAATTATATATATCTTCTGCGTTATTTTCATCTAATCTAATATACGCTTTGTCTGAAACATCATTGCCGTGGGCATCTGTAAATTTAACTGACATTATAAAGCTTGTGTATCCTGGATAACTAGAGTTTAATGGGTTCTCTATTGTTATGGATTTTTTAAATGTTACAATGTTTCCTGTAACGTCCTCTGAATAGATTGAGTGCTCAATTTTAGTTACGGCAGGAATTGAATCAAAATTCAAGTCATATCTTGCTTCAACTTTTTGTTCTGTTGGCCAAAATATAATGATAATAAGAGCAATAATAAGCAACAAAACAACTGCTGCCATAGCATAAGTCGCATTCCTTATACGGCGCTGTTTTCTTTGGTTTAATTCTTCAACACTTAATGCTTTTTCAACAACTTTTAAGTTTTTATCATCAACTGCGGCATCTTTATCCGCTTTCTCAGGCTTTTCAGGAAGTTCTTTTCCAGCCGCTTCATCAGAAGGTTTTTGAGGCTTAGCAGGCTTTTCTGCTGCTAAATTCTCCCCTGGTTTTGCTTGACTTTCAACATTTTCCGTTTGTGCGGCAGACTTAACTGGGGCTTGTTTTGGGCCATCAGTTTGTTTTGGTGGTTGCTTTGGAGCCGCTTTTGGTGCTTCTTTTTTAGATGGTTGCTTTGCAGCCGCTTTGGGCGCTTCTTTTTTAGGTGGCTGAGTTGGAGATGTTTTTGGCGCTTCTTTTTTAGGTGGCTGAGTTGGAGATGTTTTTGGCGCTTCTTTTTTAG
>URAC01000058.1 GCA_900545735.1 uncultured Bacillota bacterium
CTACACGAGCCTTATCGTCGGCAGCGTCAGATGTGTATAAGAGACAGGGATATACTATGGAAGAAAAAAAAGATATTGTTAAGGAATTTACAGAAATTTATACAAATAAAATAAAACGCGAAGGCGCCGACAAGCTTTTGGACTGGCTTTTAAAATCTGATTTCATAACCTGCCCTGCCAGCACAAAGTTCCACTCCAACTATGAAGGCGGCTTGATTGAACACTCCATTAAAGCTTATAAGCGATTTGTTAAAAACCTTGAAAAAGAATATGGCCAAAATTGGAACAACACTATCAGCGAAGAAAGCGCTGCAATTATAGGCTTGTTGCACGACATTTGCAAAGTGGGCTATTACAAGCAAGAAATGAGAAATGTAAAAGAAGACGGTGTTTGGGTTCAAAAACCTTACTACACGGTTGACGATAAATTGCCTTATGGCCACGGTGAAAAATCTGTATATATTATTAGCGGATTTATGAAACTAACGCGGGAAGAAGCGATGGCAATAAACTGGCATATGGGCGGATTTGACACACGCGTCCAAGGCGGCTCTTATTCAATTAGCACTGCATTTTATGAGTTCCCCACAGCACTCATTTTCCACTTATCAGACCTTGAAGCAACATATTTAGATGAAAGAATAAACAATTAAAAAAATCACGAATAATCGTGATTTTTTTTATTAACCGTTATAGGTGTAAGTTAGCGTCTTCCATTCAGACTTTAAGTAATAGTTCGTTTCAAGTGGAATTATTTGAATGGAAAGTTCATAGGTGCCGACATCAAGTTTAGAATTTAATGTTAATGTGGTGTTTGTAAAACTCTCAACTGGAATTTCCGTTCTTACTCCATTTTCAAACTTATACAACTTAATGTCAACATTAAATTTGAATGTCAAGCCTGTTGTCCAAGTTATTGTAGTTGTATCTGTTGCGCTATCATAAGAGATTTTGCCTTTGCTTATCTTTGAAATGTCTGGTTTAAATATTGCCGTGCCATAAACTTTTGCATAAGACGAAATGTATGTTACTCCATCTTTTTCATATCCGTTTGCTTTGACTGAAACGGTCGCACTTTGGTTCATAGATACATTTGCTGGCCATAAGTAAATTTTGCCATCTCTAAACTCAACATTTTCTTCTTTTGTAAGAACATTAACCGTGCTGCCGCTTACTCTTTCAACTCTTTCAACAACATAATTATCCCCAACTTTTGTAATTGTGTAATTATATGTGTATGAAGCGACGACAAAAGTTAGTGTATATGAAGTTGCTCCTTCTTGGACTGTGAAATTAATCAAGCCATTGTCCAATGAAATTTCAGTAATGGAATGAAGTACTTTAAAGTCTATATTAACGCTTTCTGCACTTGCTAAATATGTGTCATCACCGGCAACCTTAATGATAACTGAATAACTTGCATCATTATCACCATTGAGTTTTGCTTCTGCAAGGTTATATGATTTTTCTGCTGTTGTTATAGTCTTTAAGATATTAACGCCGTTATCCACGCCAGTAATATAGATTATATATTCATTGCCTTCGACAGAATCTTCCCAACTTAATGTGTCTTGGTCTATAGTTATATTTGAAATTGTGTTTGCTTTTAGGCTCAATCCTGTTTTAACAACTGCAACGGAAGATATGAAATACACACCATTTACACTTGCATTTGTTCCAACACTTTGGAAAGAAATCTTATAACTGCTAATATTAGCGATAACTTCGTTAATATTAGTATTGAATTTGTTTGCAATTTCTTCTAAGTCTAAAACAAAGTTCGTTGTTGTTTGGGTTAATTCAAACTTCGTTCCTTCAGCATTTTCGAGGATAATTCTATACTCTATTGCGTTAGTTATTTCGTCCCAAACGAAAATTCCTTGACTTAAACTTACATTTGGCTTAGATATCTTATAAACTCTTATCGCGTTTGCAGTCCATTCTCCTGGGAATGCAAAGACATTCGTTCCTTGATTTAATGGCATATATCTAATGTATAAATTGTGTTCAATGTCTGTTTCAATTCCGTCATAAGCAGCGATATTGAAACACCAAATTTTGTTATCATTTTCATCAAAATATACAGCATTTGTTTCAACATTATTTACATAAAATTTGCCGCCTGAATATCTAATTACATAATCATAAGTTTCATCGCCAATTATGCTTCTAATTACATAACTGCCCGCATTTTCAATGTTTTGCCATTTAATTATGCCACTTTCAATATACATTGTTGCTTCGCCAGTTATTGTGTAGACATATTTAATTGCAGATTGTAAACTCGAAAGATAATATGTGTCATTTCCTCTAGCAACAACAAATATTTCAGATATCGTTGCGTCAGGGTCTTTTGCTTTAATCAAATCTTTCAATTCAGCAAAAGTTATGTTGGTCTTGTTGTCCAAGGTCGTTGCAAGAATTATTTCCGCCGTTTCGCCTTTTCCAAGTTTGAAATAAACATCATAATATACTTTGCTAATTAAGGCATTATCATAAGTAATTCCAGTGAATGTCAAGCCATTTTCTTCGCTAATATTTATATCTAAAGTTCTATTTAAAAACTCAAAATAATTTCTCTCAACACCATCTATGATTGTGCTTTGCGCTGAATCAATTTTTAAATCAGTGTATTCTGAATTTATGAAATTAATATAAACTCCGCCAAGTTGCCTATATTGAATTATGACTTTTCCAGAATTTTTCAAAATATTCTTTTGCGCATCATTCAAATAAGTATCTATAAATTTGATATTGCCATCATTAACTAACAATGTCGCAGGAACAACAACCGATGTTAATTCTTCCATAGAAAGATTGTAGAACTTGATTTCAATTTTGCTCTCTTTTCCTTCCATTGAATAATAACTATAGTCGTCCGTTTCATCCCAATATAGAACGCCATTACTTAAAAGAAGTTTTCCAGGTCTTCTAAGTTTTATAAATTGACCTTCATAGGCATCACTGACAATCACATAATCTTTGCTTAACGCACTTAAATTTTCAGCTGGTTTTAATTCTGTTACATTTCCAAATGCAAAGAATTTAAATTTGTATAAGTCCGCGCCAGTTAAATTTTCATATAATGAATTTGGCTCATAACTTGTTCCAAACAACTTTTCTGACCAATTTAAAACTTCAGGGGTTACAATATTAGAATGTAACATTTGGAAGTAAGAAGCCAAAGCATCTGCATCCCAAACAATTTTTCCGCTTTCAATATTGGTCGTTGGAGTAATCAATTTTGTAAAGTTAAGAACATCAACATTTTGTGAAGATAAATTAGCACCGCTCGAAATAGAAGTTTTTTGAACTTGAATTGTATAACTTCCCGATTGTAATTCTTGTGGCAATTTAATGCATAAATAACTTGATACATAATTTCCATCAACTATTTTATTATTGAAATCTACATCAATGTAATATGCTGCAGTGTTGAGATATCTGTCTATAATTGTGTTCCAACCGTTAGTTGTTATTTCCCCTAAAAAGCTTTCTGAATGAGGTTTAATAATAATTCGGACTGAGCCTTCGCTAGCAAAAGTTTCATCAACCCATTCCCAATTAAAGTATGTTAATATTTCATCTTCAATTTGAGTTTGTGTTAAATAGAATTCGTCATTTTCTATATCAATTTGATATACTCCATAAACTTTATCATCTGTTTTGTCTGAATTTAATGCTAGATATTTTTTGTCATCTTTTGTGACAAATGTGTTAGTTTTAACGATAAAGTTTGCGTTGGCTGTTCCGCTGCTTGTTCCTAAAATTTGATAGAATCTTTCTAACATCTCTTCATCATAAGCAACATAAGAAGAATATAAGAAACAAGTTGAATTGACATTTATCATAAAGTCAACATCGCTTGCACTAACATTAAGTGATGAAATATCTTCATCGATAACAAACTTTCCGTCTTGAATTTTGAATGATGAAGGCTTGTCAAACTTATAAACTAAAACTTCTTGATAATCTGAAGAGATTATGTTTTGTTCTGGGTCGCCTACAAGTTTGATTTGTAAGGTCATAAATCCAAAATGATCTTTTACATCAAAAGTGTGAACACTTGGCGCAAAATTATATATCGTTTCGCCAATTTTAATCCTATATTGTTTTAATAAGTTCTCTTGAGTATAAGTATTCCAAACTAAAACGCCTAATGGATTGGTTACATTTAATTGATTGTCTAATTTTTGGCAAGTTAATTCAACAAACTCTGAATTCAAATAGATGTTAGAGCCATCTACATAACCTTTTACAACAACGCGAATTTGTAAATTGCCAACTGATAACATTTCGTCCGTTATCTGCAATTTGTTTTGCGTGGTCGTATAAATTTTTTGAGTGGTGAAATTGTCTTGTGATAGATAAACAATAAATTCGTTTGCTGTTGAAGTCCACTCAACAAAAGTCTTATCATTTACATCATCTTCAGTTAAATGAAGATTTGAAACACTTTCCGCCCTTTCAAAATCGACAATCACTTCGTCAGAATTGATAAATCCATCATCTGTTGTTAAAGCAAGTATTTGAATATTGCCTAACATTGTCCATTCGTAAGGAAGATATAAGAACACTCCTTCTGATGTCTTTGAAAATTCAACTTCAAGTGAATTATATCTTGCAACGAATGTCGCATTTGGCATTGCGTTTATTGTTGCTGATGTCATAGACAATTTGTTGCCATAGGTGTCTGACTGTCTCTTATACACATCTCCGAGCCCACGAGACTAGGCATGATCTCGTA
>URAC01000059.1 GCA_900545735.1 uncultured Bacillota bacterium
ATTTTATTTATGCTATATTAAAAACAAATATATTATATATAATAAATAAGGAGAAAATATGAAAGAAAAGCGTAAAATATTTTGGCCGCTTATTGCAATAATTTTGATTGTTCTCGTAGCATTAATTGTTGGCAATGCCACTCGCGAAGAGTTTGCTTTTGACATACAAATAATCACTAACAGCACAACCTTAATTATTTTAGGTGTTGGCCTTGCTTTACTTGGGCTTTATTATCTTTCAAAACTTTTTAAATCTTCAGACGGGGCTAAAGCATCGGGCGAAGGCACAACAAAAAGCGGAGATAAACTCAGTCAATATTATGATGCAAGGTTTATAAAAGAATCTGAACTTAACACGCTTTCAAAATTTATGCCTTACACTTGGAACACAATTAAGTCTGCAAAAAAAGATGGAATTGTTATTAGAAGTTCAGTATCAGGCGGAAAACTCCATATAAATATGTACGACCCAATTCACACAATGATAATTGGTACAACAGGTTCTGGTAAAACTCAAACATATATCAATCCATCAATCAGAATTTTATCACAAATTGGCACAAAGCCTTGTATGGTTATTACAGACCCAAAAGGTGAAATTTATAACGATAACTCAATTCAATTAAAGGAAGCAGGTTACAGATTGATTGTTCTTGACCTTCGTTATCCTTACGCTTCAACAAGATGGAACCCAATGGACAACGCGTATGTTCAATATCATCGCGCTGCACAGCTTATTAAAGAAATAAAAATTCATAGGGGAGATAAGCCAACAGCATATAATTTAAAGTTGGCTGATGACCCAAAAAATTATGGCGAAGAATGGTATGAATTTAACAGGTCAGCATATTCCAAAAAAGAACAAATTAGAAGCGATTTAGATGCAAAAGCACAAGAATTAAGAGATAATGCGGAAAACGAACTCAGGGAAGTAGCCTCATCAATCGTACCTATTGAATCAAAAACCGATAGTTCTTGGGAAAGAGGCGCACAAGACTTTTTGTATGGCATAATGCTTGCAATGCTTGAAGATAGTATGGACCCAAGTCTTGGAATGACAAGAGAAAAATTCAATTTTTACAATCTTGCAAAAATTGCAACTTTCAAAGATGACGACCCAGACAATCCTTTTGGAACTGTTAGAAATTATTGCGCATATAGGGATAAATTTTCAAAAGTTCCTTCACTTACTTCAACAGCAATCAACAACGCTCCTAACACCACTCGTTCTTATATGGGCGTTTTGATGAGCAGAATTTCTATTTTCCAAGATGCCGGTATTTGTTATGCAACAAGCTATAACGATATGAATTTTGATGACTTTACAGACCAACCAACAGTGTTGTTCATCAAAGTTCCAGATGAAAAGGAAAGCAGACACTGCATCGCAACGATGTGCGTATCACAACTTTATAAAAAACTCGTTGAAAAAGCATCTGAAACAGAAAAATTAAGACTTAGCAGAAATGTCTATTTCTTGCTTGATGAGTTTGCTAACTTGCCAAAGATTGACAAGATGGACAGTTTGATTACAGTTGGTCGTTCAAGAGGAATTTTCTTCTCGCTTGTCGTTCAAAGTTACAGTCAATTAGAAAGCAAATATGGCAAAGAGGTTGCAGAAACGATAAGGGGTAACTGCAACATACAAATTTTTATTGGAACGGAAGACCAAAAGACTCGTGAAGAGTTTTCAAAGATGTGCGGCGAAGTTTCCATCGAAACTGAAACGACATCAACATCAAAATCTGAAGGCGAACACGGTGGCAATAGCAAAACAAAGCAAGCGCAGCGTGTTACAAGGCCACTTATTTACCCTTATGAACTTGGTCAACTTGAAAAATTTGAAGTTATCGTTAAAATTTTTAAAGAACATCCAATCAGAACAAAGATGACTCCATTCTACGCGACACCACAATTTGACAAACGAAAAGCAAAAGAAGAATATGCGCCATCTAAACCACTTAACGAACAAGCAATTTATTACGATATTCGCGAGCGCAATCGTAAAGTTAGAAAAAGTTCTGGCGGTTTTGATGATTTTGATTTTTAAACGGAGAAAAATATGACACCTAAAGTAGAAGCAACAAATTTTATTGAAGAAATTATAAATAAAGATTTAGAAGATGGCAGATTTAATGCTATTCAAACAAGACACCCACCAGAACCAAGTGGATATTTGCATATTGGTCACGTAAGAAATATTGTTTTAAATTATGGCATTGCAGAAAAATACAATGGTGTTTGCAATTTGAGATATGACGACACCAATCCAACAAAAGAAAGCCAAGAATTTGTTGATGCAATTCAAGAAGATGTTAAATGGCTTGGCTATCATTGGAATGAAATTCACTATGCCACAGACTTTTTCCAAAAGAATTATGAATATGCAGTAAAATTGATTAAAGATGGCAAAGCGTTTGTTTGCGATTTGTCACCTGAAGAACTTTCAAAATCACGCGGAACTCTTACAGAGCCAGGCGTTGAAAGTCCTTATAGAAATCGTTCCATTGAAGAAAATTTAGAACTTTTTGAAAGAATGAAAAATGGCGAATTTCCAGCAGGTTCAAGATGTTTGCGTGCAAAAATTGATATGGCAAGTCCAAATATGAATATGCGCGACCCTGTTATTTACAGAATTCAATTTGCACATCATCAAAGAATCGGCGATAAATGGTGCATATATCCATCATACGATTTTTCTCACCCATTAGATGATGCACTTGAAGGCGTTTCACACTCAATTTGTGGGCCCGAATTTGAAGACCATAGACCACTTTATAATTGGGTTATAGAAAATTGTGGTGTTCCAAATAAATCAAGGCAAGTTGAATATGCTAACCTTTATATCAAAGGAGCAATTCTTGGAAAGAGATTTATTAAAAAACTTGTTCAAGATGGCAAAGTTTGTGGATTTGATGACCCAAGGCTTTACACAATTCGTGGACTTAGAAGACGCGGCGTGCTTCCAGAAAGTTTGAAGGAATTTGTTAGGGCGGCAGGAATTTCTAAGAGCAATTCTTTGATTGAACCAGCATTTTTGGAACATTTTATCAGAGATGATTTAAATAGAGTTTCAAAGCGTGTTATGGCAGTTTTAAACCCACTCCCACTCGAAATCACAAATTTTGATGGCGAAGAAGAAGTGCTTTTGGAAGATTATCCACAAAACGAACAAACAACTTCAAGAAAATATTATTTTGGCAAGAATCTTTTAATTGAAAAAGAAGACTTTATAAAAGAACCAGACCCAAAATTTTATCGTTTATATGTAGGTGCAAAAGTTCGTTTAAAAGGCGCTTACATTGTAACTTGCACAGGTTTTGACGAAGATGAAAACGGCAATGTAACAAAAGTGTATGCCGAATATGACCCAGAAACTAAATCTGGAACTAATTGCACAGTAAAAGTTAAGGGCACAATTCATTGGATAAATCCAAATCACGCGGAAAAGATTGAAGTAAGATTGTTTGATAATTTAGTTGAAGAGGAAAGTGCAGAACTTGTTGAAGGACAAGAGCGCGCTGTTGATGATTATAAAATAAATCCAAATTCAATCATAACAATAGAAAATGCATATATTGAAGACAATTTGAACGTAAATTTTGAAGAAAGATATCAATTTATGCGCAACGGATATTTCTGTTTAGATAAAGACAGCACAGAAGATAAGAAAGTGTTTAACAGAACAATAACTTTAAAGGAAACTAAAAAAACTAAATAGGAGATATAAATGTCTGGTAAAAAATTATTGAGCATTGTTGCTTTTGTGGGCACAATTTGCATTGCTTTTGCGCTTATGTTTAGAGCAATTTTTGAAAGTAATCCAAGAGTTGTTCAAGCCTTTATGATTACAGGGGAAATAATAGCATTTTCTATCACTATGATATGCGCATTTCCTTTTGTTCAAGCAAAAAAACACATTGCTTGGAAAATAATTTATGCGATTGCTGTAACTGCGATAGTTGCACTTTTAATTGTTGTTAATTTATAAGAGGTTATACATGAAAATTAGGCTTTGGCAAATAATTATATTCGTTGTTTTAGCGTTATGTACAATAGCGTTTGGTTTGTTAAAGCAAGTTTGGTCTGGATTTACTTATTTCAGTATGGCTTCAGTGTTTTTGCTAGCGATTTTGTTTATAATCAATAGGATTTTGTACATCGTTGATTTGAAGAAAGATTATGATGAGAATTTAGATTTGTATTTGGCGGAAATGTTGAACACAGGAATGATAACCAGAACTCAATTTGAAGAGCGTGATCAAAGAATAATTAAAGGCTATTATAAGCAATATAACAAAACAAAAAATTTACAAATACTTATTTTAACTTTAACTTTTTTAATTTTGGCAAGCATTATAGTTGTTTTGATAAGAATATAATAAAAAAATAAAAAGTGTGCAAACTAATTTTATAATTGGAGTAATTATGAAAG
>URAC01000060.1 GCA_900545735.1 uncultured Bacillota bacterium
GAGATCATGCCTAGTCTCGTGGGCTCGGAGATGTGTATAAGAGACAGATATTTTAGTTTTATTTGTTTTTAGATTGATGGGAAAAAGGCAACTTGGGCAGATGCAGCCGTTTGAACTTGTTCTTACTTTAATCATTGCCGATTTGGCAACAATCCCTATGGCTGAAAGTGCTGTTCCTGTTTTGCACGGAATAGTTCCTCTTTTAACGCTTGTTACAATTCACTTTTTCTTAACTGTTCTTACAAGAAAAAGCGATGTTATGAATAGGGTTATAAGCGGCAAACCTGTGATTGTTATCAATCCGGACGGAATTGATTACGACGCTTTGCAAAAATTAAATATTTCGCTTGACGACCTTTTTGAGTCCATTCGTGGCTGCAATTATTTTTCTATTGATGAAATTCAATATGCTATTGTGGAAACAAATGGCACTGTCAATGTCCTTCCTAAAAAGGAAAGTTCACCAGTTACAATTCAAGACATTGCAACAACTCAAGTTATCAAAACTGATGATGGCTGCTCTTTAATTCCAGATAGAGAACAAACTGTCATTCCTGTAACCATCATTTCAGAAGGCTCAGTTATGAAAAACAATGTTAAAGTTGCAAACACCGATGAAGGATTTGTTGACTGGATACTTAAAAAGACTAAAACTAAAAAAATCAAAGACATTTTAGTTACAACACTTGATGCCAACGGAAAAATATATTTTCAAACGAAAAAAGGTACTGGAAAAGTTTTTCAAAACGAATATAAGAAGGAGAATCCAGTATGAAAAAGGCAATTAACATCTCCATAATCATTTTATTATTAGTTGGAATTTGTGTTGTAGAACAAGTTTTAGCGGACAAATATTTAGCAGATGTTGAAAGTCGAATTGATAAAATTTATGAAACTTTTTTAACGCTTGACGACATCAATGACACCCTTTTAATTTCTCAAACAAACGAATTAGAATCATATTGGACTTCAAAAGAAAATGTGCTTTGCAATTTTGTAAATCATAAGGACATTGAAGATATTGGAGTTGAAATTAACAAGATGCAAACGGCAACAAAAGACAACAACAAGGACCAATATTATGAAAGTTTAAAACTCGTAAAATTTTATTTGACTGGCTACAAACATATTATTGGAATATCAATTCAAAATATATTTTAAAAAAAATATGCTAGTTAGCATATTTTTTATTATTTTAACGATTTTATTGCATCTTGTTTATTGTTTGATTTGAAAACATAATTTCCCGAAACAACTATATCAACTTCATAATCTTTTAACTTTTGTGAAATTTCAGGGTTAACTCCCCCATCAACTTCAATTAAAAATTTAAGATTGCTATTTTTCCTTTTATCATCTAAATATTTCACCCTGTCATAAGTGTTTTCCAAAAACTTTTGACCGCTTTTGCCAGGCTGAACGCTCATAACTAAAATCAAATCAATAAATTTAAAAATTTTATCTAAAAATTTAATATTTGTGTCTGGCTTGATTGAAAGCCCAAACAAACAATTATTTTTTGATACAAATTTAGCAATCTTTTTAATTTTGTTTGTTTGCAATTTGTTGTTTTTAATAAAATTTTCTATGTGCAATGTTAAAATGTCAGCGCCCGCCAGCAAATATTTTTTTAATTGGCGATTGCTATACTGTGTCATCAAATGAACATCTAACGGAATTGTTGTGTTGTCGTTAATCAATTTTAATGTGCTAAAATTATATGTCGTTCTTTCAACAAATTTGCCGTCCATAATATCGCAATGTAAAAAGTCCGCCCCAGAATTTTGAAGGAGCTTTGCATATTCTATCAAATTTTCTTCAAAGTTTTCGTCTTCAGGATTTACCGGGTCTGTCGATGGACAAACATAAAATGCTTTTGGTGGATTTTGTATCAAACTTTCACCCGTCATTTCAACTGGCTTTTCAATATCTAAAATTTGCAAAATAGTTGGAGCAATATCAGACAATTTGCCATCTTTCAACACGCAATCTTTAAACTTTTCGCCAACTAAAACAATAGGAACAAGATTTGTTGTGTGTGAAGTAACTTTTTTGCCTTTTTCGTCAATCATAAGTTCTGCATTGCCGTGGTCAGCAGTTATTATTATGTTGCTTTTAACTTTCAAAGTCGCGTCCACCAACTTTTTAACGCATTTATCAACAAATTTAATCGCTTTTTTAGTGGCTTTTAGATTGCCTGTATGGCCTATCATATCTGGATTAGACAAATTGATTAACACAAAATCATAATTTTGAGATAAAATTGCATCGCACGCTTTTTTAGTAATTTCCCTTGCTCTCATCTTTGGGAATTTTGAAAAATCTTGCGTGTTTATGCTGTCGATTAACATTCTGTTTTCACCTTCATAAGGCTTTTCAACTTGTCCGTTAAAAAAGAATGTAATATGTGCATACTTTGTTGTTTCTGAAACTCTAAATTGAGTTTTATTGTTATCACTAAGCACTTTAGATAAGCAATTTTTAATGTTCTCTTCTGGAATAATTATGTGTGCAAAATCAAATGTCTTATCATATTGCGTCATAGTAGCAATAAAAAGATTTTCAAATTTGATTGTTTCAAATTCATCAAAATCTTTTTTCCCAAATGCAGATATCAACTCTCTCATTCTGTCAGTTCTAAAATTGAAAGATAAAATCGCATCACCATCTTCAATTTTTGAACTATTTTTCATTTTTATAGGTTTTACAAATTCATCAAAAAAATTGTTATCATAGGATTTTTTTAACGCTTCAAGCAAATTGTCAACAAGCTCAACTTGCTCTTCTTTGCCCACGAGCATATCATAGGCTTTTTGAACTCTATCAAAGCGCTTTTCTCTATCCATAGCGTAAACACGGCCAACAATATCTGCTAATTCACAATTAATATTGTTTGAAGCAACATAATCTTGAATATCTTTTAAAAATTCAATCCCGCTATCAATTTTCGTATCTCTTCCGTCCAAAAAGCAATGCAAAACAAGTTTGCAGCCCAAACTAGATAAAACTTTTAGCAAATATTTTAAATGATTGATATGGCTGTGCACTCCGCCATCAGATAAAAGCCCCATTAAGTGCACTTTTCCGCCGGTTTGATTGATATGTTTTACAAGGTCTAAAAGAGTTTCATTGTCTTTTAACTTATCATCTTTTATTAAGTTGTCTATTTTTGATAGACTCTGATAGACAATTCGTCCAGCGCCAATATTCAAATGCCCAGTTTCAGAATTTCCCATTTGCCCTTTGGACAATCCAACACCTTCTCCGCTGGCAACGAGTTTTGCAGATGGATAGGTTAATAAAAGATTATCCATATTTGGAGAATTATGGTAAATAGCATTTACATTTTTATTTTTTTCGCCAATTCCATAGCCATCTAAAATCAATAAAGTAACCATATTCATATTATATACAATTAAATAAATTTATCAAAATTATTCAATAAAAAAACACCTTAATAAATTAAGGTGAATTTTTGCATTTATCCTACTATTCAAGTGGGTTGAGTTTGTAGCAACCGAGAAGAGAACAAACCATATCATATAAGTTCCAAATTTCTCCGATGATAAGGAAGTTCAATAAGAATTTTACAAGAGCGATTTTCCAAGAACCTTTCATGTAAAGTTTATCAATTCCTAACCAGCCCAAGAAGAAACAAATTAAGAAAAGAACGATTCTTCCTCCCCAGCTTTTTTGTGAACTTTTTGCCATACTTTCCTCCTTGCAATTATAATAACACATTATTAATTATATGCAAAATATTTTAAACTAATTCTTATAAAAAATAAACATTCCATAAATACGCTCGTCAATTTGAATTTCAAGCGGCCCAGCTACCGCATTTACTTGCGTCGTTTTTCTTAACTTGCTATCTACTAATACCCCGCACTTGCTTAAATCCTATTTCCTTCGAAGTAATCTCTTCGCACGAGAGTTCGCACAAAATTTTGCACGCCAAAATTTTCGTCTGGTGCGAAAGCAAAAATTGCGAGCATAAAAGCGCTGCATTTTTTGGCAACAAAAAATCGAGCCCAAAGCTCGACAATTTAGGATTCAAGCGGTTGTGCTACCGCGGAAATAATCGTCGATTTTCAAGATATGCTGCATTACAACACACGCAGAAAAAAAAGAGAGACTGCCAAAAGCACTCTCTTTTTTTTCTTGGTGCCGATGGCCGGACTCGAACCGGCACGGAGTTGCCCCCGAGGGATTTTAAGTCCCTTGCGTCTACCATTCCGCCACATCGGCAAAACTTCTTCCAAAAGTATGTTTTTGGAGGTACCACCCGGATTTGAACCGGGGAATGAGGGTTTTGCAGACCCTTGCCTTACCACTTGGCTATGTCACCGTGTCAGCGAAAACCATTATACCTGTCTCTTATACACATCTCCGAGCCCACGAGACTAGGCATGATCTC
>URAC01000061.1 GCA_900545735.1 uncultured Bacillota bacterium
AGATCATGCCTAGTCTCGTGGGCTCGGAGATGTGTATAAGAGACAGGTATAATATAAAATAAATAACACAACTTGTCAAGCAAGCGTGTTATTTTTTAATTAGATTTTAATTATTTCGATATTTTTAATTGCCTCTTCAACAAGTTCATCAATGTTTAATTTTGCTTCTTCTTGCTCCACAAGTTCAATTTTAGGTTTGATAAGTGGATTTTTAGGCAAGAACACCGTGCAGCAATCTTCATAAGGCAAAATTGATGTGTTGAATGTGCCAATTTGTTTAGCTATTTCAATAATTTCTATCTTATCAAAAGCAAGAACAGGTCTAAAAACTGGAATTTTTTGCAAAACGCTTTCCGTTGATGTCATACTTTCAATAGTCTGAGATGCAACTTGCCCCAAATTTTCACCTGTAACAACTGCTTGATAGCCATATTTTTGGCATAATTTTTCGCATATACGCATCATAATTCTGCGCATAATTGTAATCATATAGCCTTCTTTGCAATTTTTGTGAATTTCTTCTTGAATTTTTGTGAATGACACGCAATACAAATCAAAATTGCCGCAATAATCCTTAACTTCGTTGGCAAGTTCAACAACTTTTTCTTTGGCTTGCTTGCTTGTGTAAGGATAAGAATGGAAGTGAACTGCGGATATTTTAACCCCTCTTTTTGCCATCATATAACAAGCAACGGGGCTATCAATTCCACCTGAAAGCATAACTAAAACATTCCCGCTTGTTCCAACTGGCAAACCGCCAACACCTTTGATTTTATCTTTAAAAATGTATGTTTTGCCATTCTCGCGAATATCAACATCAATTTGAATTTCTGGCGTTTTTAAATCCACCTTCAAATGTGGATATTCTTCCAAAACAACGCCACCAAGCATTGCTGCAAACTCTGTTGACTGAATAGGAAACTTTTTGTCCGCCCTTTTAACATCCATTTTAAAAGTTTTTACTTGTGAGAGTGCATTGTCTTGCAAAATCAATTCTTTAAGTGCTGACTTTATGTTATCAACTCCACTTTCGATTTCATAAGCAACGCTAAGCGATACAAGCCCAAAAACTTTTGAGCATTTTGATACAAGCCTTTCAATATTGCCTTCATCAAAATTATATACAACATATCTTCCGCCAATTCTCGCCACTTTGGCATTTTCATCAACGGAAAAAATTGCGCTTTCAATATTTTTTAAAAGCGCATTTTCAAAACTTCCTCTATTTTTGCCTTTAAGGT
The DNA here is from genome assembly GCA_900545735.1 of uncultured Bacillota bacterium. Taxonomy (GTDB): domain Bacteria; phylum Bacillota; class Clostridia; order Christensenellales; family UBA1242; genus UMGS687. The sequence goes on from URAC01000061.1 coordinate 1,242, forward strand.
GAATTTCACCATATCGCAAAAGTATGACCTTTTTCAAAATTTCCTCGCTAGTTTTATTTTTTTATTTCAATCAAGCCATATTGGTCATTTCCGCCCTTTCTATAAAGAACGCTAACTAACCCTGTTTCCGCATTTAAGAAAACATAAAAATCGTGGTCGATTGCTTCCATCATATAGATAGCATCTTCTTCTGTGATTGGGTCAAGAGAAAACGCCTTTCTTTTTGTGATTTTTGGAGTGTAAACCTCTTCTGGAAGTTCACTAACAAACAATAATTCTGGAAGCGAAATCGCTTTAAAAGAATCGTTTTTCTTGCCACTATATTTTAAAATTTGTTTTTCAATTTTTGGAAGCGCAACATCTAAATTGTCATACATATTGTCCCCAACAACTTCTGAACGGAAAAAGCAGCCTTTGCCTGTGATTGTAATTTCAAGTTTAAACCTTTTGTTATCTTCTTTACAAGCAACTTTGCAAACTGCATCATCTTTAAAATATCTGCTAAGTTTGCCAACTTTTTTCTCAATCAAACTTCTTAACCTTTTGCCTACATCATAATTTTTTTCAATTATTTCTAATTTCATATCTCTACCTCCAAGAATATTTTAACAAATTAAAATATTTACTCAAAACATTTTATTGGAAATTTTTTATAAAATAATCGTTAAATTATTTGATAATATTTGCTTTTTTTGATAAAATCTTTTTTAGAAATGAAATTTATGGGGGGAAAATGAAGCGCACAATAACGAAAACTAAAAGCCCAGTAACTAAGATTGTGCTTTGGCTGATTATCATTTTAATGCTCGCAGCCCTTGGCGTTGGCGCTTATTTTATTACAACCACCTATTTCTTTAAAGACCAACCTAACACCGGACACATTAGATTTTCACCTGGAATTTATGTTGAATTTAATAGTGATAGCGTCAAAATAGACCAAAGTAATTATAACGATTGGCGTTTGCTTTATTATAAAAACGGAGATTTTTCTTCCACACCTGTTGAATTAAATGATAGTGGCGAACTTGGATATCCAACAAAAGTTTACAATATCATTTCACCTGAATTTAGAAGTGCAGCAGACGCAAATTTGGAAAGCGCTCCTTTTGTCGCTCGCGCTAAATTGGAATATAAAGATGAAAATGACCAACTTTTAAGCGAAGAAAAGCTCAACTATGTTTTTAGCCAAACAATGGGAAGAGAAGAAGATAATGGCAAGCTTTTAGAGTTTGCAAACGGTTGGGTTCTTGGCTTAGACGGATATTATTATTATGTTGGCACAAACACTTTTGAAACTCTCAATAAAGATAGTTTATTTGCAATAGAATATAGTGCAGATGCTGAATATATCAAAATTTTCAAAACAAACGAAAATAATGTTGCACAAATCAAACTGGCAAATCAATCACCAGAAAATTATCAAGAGCAAGGAATTTCAGAAATTAAAATTGTTTTAACAATGGATTTCGTTGAAGTAGGAAGCGACACAATAGATTCTTGGTTCACACCTGCCCCATAACAAAAACAATCTCATATTTAAAAATAGCACCATTAAATGGTGTTTTTTGTTTTATCAAGTTATTTAATCAAGTTGGCAAGCATAAATTATGCTAGGTGGAATTATGAAAAAATTTTATTTAGCATCTTTTATCACAATTTTTGTTTTAATTGTCGCTATGCTGTTGGTTGGCTGCGGAAGCCAAAACACAAATGTAAACGCCAATCTATCTGATTCTAGATATGGAGTTTTTGATGCAAAAAATGAACAGATTTCTGCAACATTTATTTATGGTGAAAGAGAGAATCCTTACAAGCCAGATGGCATCAGCAACAGCAATGTTAATTTTGGAATTTTGACCATTGTTTTTCCAGAAAAACAAACTGAAAGCGAATTTGAATTCACCTTAAAAACTGATGATAAAACATACACTGGAAAGGTAGAAAAAAGCCCATTTACAGATGAATATTTGGCAGATATCGGAAGTCAAATAACAGCAAATTCTCCTATAGAATTAACCTTGAAATTGCCAGATGGAGAAACAAAATTAAGTCTTGAAAAACGAAGTGAAGATTGGCAAATAAACTTTGATAAAGCATTAAAAATTGGAGAAAATGCGTTAAAAGACGAAATAAGTGATATGTCCAAAAATGGAAGAATTGAATATTATTTGAAAATAATTTCAAATAACAAAACAAGTTTTGGAACATACTTTTGGGCGTTCACAGCGATTTCTGAAAATGGCGAGAAACACACTGTTGTCTTCTCCCCTTCAAGCGATATTATCCTTGTAAAAAATTAAAAACAAGCAAATGCTTGTTTTATTTTTTAATATCTTGTTTAACAATTTTATAATGCTGATTGGAAGTTTTAAAAAGCTTTTCAAAAAACTCTTCATCTGTTATTCTCAAAGGCTCTTCATCATCTTCAAACTGTTCAGACAGCATTGTTGACAAAGTGTTCATTCCCAAAACTTCTAAATATGGCACTTTGTTAAATTTTATCCTTGCTCTACACATAAAAATTGAGTCTGGTGCAGTTTCATATTTGAAATATACATTTTCATTTTTATCTTTTAATCCTGGCAATTTAAAGGTCAAGACTTTTAAGTTGGAAGCCTTTTCTTCCGTTTTTGCAATATATAAATCGCTTTCCAACGTTCCAACTGCATACTCTGTTATATTTTGTTTTTTATTTAATCTCTCGTGCTCAAGTTCACTTTTTCTAACAAAATTGCCTAAACTGTCCAAATAATATTCTGATTTGTAATAATATGTGTTAGTGTCATTGACTTTTTCAAACATAAAATAAGTTTTTGAAGTTATAATTGTTAGCGTTAAAGTTTTGTCATAGGAAGATAAGACATATTTGTTTGCATCTATAACATTTTCCTTTTTAACCTGTCTCTTATACACATCTCCGAGCCCACGAGACTAGGCATGATCTC
>URAC01000062.1 GCA_900545735.1 uncultured Bacillota bacterium
TCATTTATTTGAATTTTGAGTTATTTCAAAATACAATTTATTAATTTTTTGCAAATAATTTTTGTTTATTGTCAGCCCAATCGTGCCATCATTTTCTTGATAATAAACTGCGCGTGAATTATCAATATTTTCAATAAATCTATAATTCAATTCGCTTGAAGAGTTTGATGTTAAATATAAATTCAAATCTTCGCTTCCAGTTGGTTTTGCACTAATTGCGAATTTATAATCTCCAACAAGATTTGAAAGTGTGACATTGTTGTTGATAAAATCTTTTAAATTGAAAGAAGAAAATTCGCCTAATATTGTAGTTAAATTAAATGTAAAACTGTTTAATGCTTCGCCTGAATTGTTCAATCCGAAGTAGCCAAGTTGCAAGATTAAATTATAATCTACGCCTTCTCTTACATAGTTAACATTTACTAATCCTTCACTAATTGAAGTTGTTGGAGTTGTAAGTTTTGTAAGTGAAATCTCTTTCCAATCGCCTGCTAAGTAAAATTTCTTTTGAGCATCAAAATCATCAATGATTGTGGATACATTTCTTACAACAAATGCAATTCTCTCTCCACTTGAAAGTGATGGAGCATCTAGCAGGCAATTTGTGTATAAATTGCCACTTATCAATGCTTGTTTTTCAAATAAAACCAATTTTTCATCACTGTTTAATGTTAAATTTTGTATTTCTGAACTTTTCTCAATGAAAATTTCTTCAGAGGCAAAACTTGCTTCATATTGTTCACTATCATCTGCAGGTTTTGCAATAACGCTTATGCTTTGTAAGCCTACATTGAAGTCTGAACGCAAAAATTCAACATTGTAAGTTTCTTGAACTAAACTTGGATTGAATATTATTGTTCTTTCGCTACTTTGTTTGATGATTATTTCATAATATGCAGCGTTTTCAACTTTATTGAAAGATAATACAACTTTGCTATCATCTTCTTCATTAACTGCTAAATTTATGTTCGTTGGGGTTGATAATCTTATTAAAACCCTTTCAACTTGAGCTGTTGTGTTGGAATCTAAAATATTTTTGCCATTTCCAACGCTGTAAATTTTATATTCGTGTGAACCAGCGTTCAAAGTTGAAATATCGTAAGAATTTCCTGTAAATTCAACAAATTCGCCGCCATCGATTGAAATTTTAAATCTTGTATTGCTATCTGCAACTGTAAATCTCAACATTGTTGAATCTTGATTATATTCAATAGCGATATTTTCAGGTGCGCAAAGTTTATTAATTGTATAACTTGCAATTTCTGAATTTAAAACATTCGCTTCGCTGCTTGTTGCATAAACTTTATAAACATATTGCCCTGCAGCATCAAACAAACTTGTCAAATTTCCCAAATTGAAGATTATGCTATCACCTTGAATTTCAAAAGAATTTGAATTGCATATTTCTACGCTTGTTGAGCCATTAACTTTTTCTAAAACAACATAATATCCGTTGGCATTTGCAACTTTGTTAAATTTGAAAATTGAGTTGTTTGTTGTGCCATCTGCTTGTAATTCGTGAGTTAAATTTTCTGGAACATTTAATTTTAAAATGATTATTCTATTTGTGTTATCTACTGTGTTAGATTTCAAATAATTTGTTTTTGAAGATTTTGCGTTGATTGTAACAGAGTACTCGCCAGCACTAGCAAAAGTCAAGTTTGTTGTTGTTCCATAAGTTGGAGCACTTGTCAAAGTTTCGCCAGTTGCAACATTGACTGCTTGTATTTCATAAGAAACATTTTCTCCACTTACAGCATTCCAATTAAAAGTTACAATCTTTGAATCAACTTTTGCGTAATTAACTGTTGGAGAAGCAAGTTTATTAAACTCATATTCGCTGCTGTTTGATGTTATAACATAAACATTTTCTGTTGTATTATCGCTTCCAACTGCAACAATATTTAAAACATATTTGCCAGCAACATTTATATTTTTTAAAGTAAATTGACCATATTCTTTATTGTTTATCGTTACATCGTCAATTCTTGTTCTATAAATTTTACTTGGGTCAATAGTTTCAGATAGTTCTTCGTTATTGATATAAATTTTGTATGAACTTGCGTTTGCTTTCTTTGCGAATGTGATTAAAATTTCACTATTATTGCTTAAAATTTGTTTTTCATAATCAACTGGAGAAAGTTTTGTAATTGAAATCGTTTGAGCATCTGATGAAAGATATAAGTTCTCATCTTCAGATTTTGAAATGCCGACTTCAACGCTATATGCGCCCACCTTCGTGATAGTTATATCAACATAGCCTTCAGTTGCAACAATCTTTTCTGAAATGTTTGTTGTTGTGTCATTTTTGATTTTTATAGCAATGTTTCCATCAATTTGAATTGCTTCAACTGAATATTCAATTCTGCTTGTTTCTGAATTGAATTGTAAATTTGCTTTTACAAATTTAATCACCTTTTTGAACGCTGCATTGTCTGAGTCTAAATAGAAGCTAGTTGCATCTTTTTCTTTGCAAGCGCAAACTTCAAAGTTATATTCCCCTGCATTATTCAAGTTATCAACAATAACTTCAACATATTTGTTTGAGCCATTTATAACTTTGTTTTGCTCACAATCGATTAAGCTTCCGTTTTGATAAACTTTATATGTATTTCCTTCGTCGAGCCAAATTAATTTGATGGATTTATCATTTACTTTCAAAATTTCCAAATTACTTGGAGTTTTTATCTTTTCAAGATTGATTTTAACTGTGTTTGAACTTAAATAATAAGTTTTGATATTATCAATAATTTCTTCGTTGTTAATTTTTTCAACATAAGATTTTATTATTGCAACTTCACCGTTTGAAATATCAATATTTGAAACATTGAGTGATTGATTTTCAGATGCAAAACTTGCTGGAGTTTTTCCTGCAATTTCTATTGTCAAGTTAATTTTATAATTGCTTTCATTTTCTTGCCATTCAGATAAAATAGATTGTCCAACTTGTTGCAAAGTTACTTCTTCAAGTTTATTTAATTTTATAACTTCTGGAACGGAAGAATTTTTGCCAGACATCAAAGCAATGACTGAAATTGTATACTCGCCTGCCTCTGTTGGGATAAAGCTTTCGTAGTATCTGCCTTCATCATTTTTCAAAATTCTAAATGTCTTGGTTTCTGCTCCTGTTACATTTATTTGAAAATACACTTCTTTATTGTCAATCACTTGATTATTAACATCATATTCAAATGAGATTTCGCCGTTTTCCAAATTGTATTGCAAGTTCGTTATGGCGTATAGTTCGTTATATGTTAAAACTTCTGTAAAATCTGAATTTTGATATGCTGTTGAAAAACTCGATGCCAAAGCCCTTACTCTAAAATCTACTATGTTGCCCGGTTCTAAGTTCAAGCCTTCTACTTCAGATAAGTCTAAATAGTTGTTTGGCGTGGTTTTTGTAATGGTTTTATCATTAAAAGTGATTTCTATTTCATATTGGAAAGTTGCTGGCACTCCTATCCAAGTTAATTTATTATTTGCTCTATCTATTTGTAAGTTTGATGGAGTGGATAATTTTTGTTTGTTGGCAAAAACTTGAACATTTAATGATGCAGTTTTTCCATTTTCTGTTTTAGCATAAACAACTGCGCTGCCTTCTTTTAATGCAACTAAAATATTGCTATTTGGCAAAACATAAGCAATAGAACTATCGCTTATGCTGTATTCAACTTTTAATTCAACATTGCTTGGTGAATAATCAAATTGTAATTCAACTCTATCACCAACGCACAAATATAAATCTTTTTCTTTAAAAGATAAATTTTCAATTTGCGGTTGACCGCACGCAACAAAAATTGCGCTAACTAATATTAATAAACAAGCAACAATAACGCTTTTAAATCTGGTCATGTTACCTCCTCATCTGTTACTATTTCTTGTATTATTTTAACACTAAATTTATTATTTATCAAAACAAATTAAAATATATAATATATAAA
>URAC01000063.1 GCA_900545735.1 uncultured Bacillota bacterium
GAGATCATGCCTAGTCTCGTGGGCTCGGAGATGTGTATAAGAGACAGATCATTATGCTCATAAATAAAATCTGCGGCAACTTCTTCTTCAAAACTCAATGGCGTTAAAGAATAAAGTCCAGGCAAGTCAACAATCTGAACTTTTTCATTTCCAATTTTACATTCCTTAATCTTTTCACTAACTGTAACACCGTGCCAATTTCCAACGTGTTCGTTGGCTTTGGTCAAGGCATTAAACAAAGTCGTTTTGCCTGTGTTTGGATTTCCAACAAGAAGAAATTGCTCCATTTTTACTCCACTAAAATAATCTGTGCAACTGTGCAACGCAAAGAAAGTAAATAGCCTTCTATTTCAACTAATATTGTTTTTTTAATTAAAGATTTCCTTATAACTTTAATGGACCTTCCACGAATAAAGCCAAGTTCAAAAAGCCTTCTTTTTATTGCAAAAGGCCCTTCAACAAATTCAACTATTTTATATTCCTTGTTTATTTCAACATCACACAAATTAATCACAACATAATCTATGCTGTTATTTGTAACAAAATGTCATAAAATCTCATAAAATATTCATTTAAACACTTTTATAAAAATAATTTTTGTGATAATATATCTTTGATTATTTAGGAGAAACTATGAAATGCATTTATTGTGGTTGGACAGAAAGTAAGGTTATCGACTCTCGTTCAACGGAAGAACTTAACTCAATAAGAAGGCGTAGAGAATGCTTAAATTGCGGCAAACGCTTCACAACTTATGAAACTATTGAAACGGCGCCACTTTTAGTTGTTAAAAGAGATGGCTCAAGGCAACCTTTTGATAAGTTAAAAATTAGAAAAGGGATTATTAAAGCGTGTGAAAAACGCCCTATCAGCATAGACCAAATCAATGAGATAGTAACAAACATAGAAAAAGAATTGTCTTCTGATTTAGTTTCTGAAATCACCTCAATGAAAATTGGCGAAATGGTGATGAATGCCTTGAAAGAATTGGACGACATTGCATATATCCGCTTTGCTTGTGTCTATCGTAAATTTGAAGACGTTTCCAATTTGATAAATTTCTTGCAAAATTTAGACAAAAAAAATTAAAAAAGTCGAACATTTAGTTCGGCTTTTTTTATGACCAATATTTTTTATCGAGAGAACGATATTGAATTGCCTCAGCGATATGCTCTGGCAAAATGTTTTGAGAGCCGTCAAGGTCAGCAATAGTCCTTGCAACTTTTAAAATTCTATTATGTGCCCTAGCACTTAAATTTAATTTTTCAAAAGCAGATTTCAATATAAGTTCGCTAGTTTCATCTAATTTGCAATATTTATTGCAATCTCTAACGCTCATTTGAGCGTTGCAATATTGCTTTTCATTTTTGAATCTTTCAAGTTGCTTTGCCCTAGCAAAATTTACTCTCTCTTTGATTTGTTCTGATTTTTCTTCTGTCGTTTCTTTGCTTGTTAATTCATCATAATTAACATTGTCAACTTCAATATGTAAATCTATTCTGTCCATCAATGGGCCTGACAATTTTGAAAGATATTTATGTATTTGCTGTTGAGTGCATTTACACTCTCCGCTCGATGAGCCATAATGACCGCAAGGGCAAGGGTTCATACTAGCAATTAACATAAAATTTGCTGGATAAGTGATTGTTTGTTGTGCGCGCGCAACAGTTATAACGCCATCTTCAAGTGGCTGCCTTAATGCTTCTATAGTTTGCCTAGAATATTCTGGCAATTCATCTAAAAACAAAACTCCATTATGTGCCAAGCTGATTTCCCCTGGCTTGGAATTCTTTCCGCCACCTGTCAAGCTGACCATAGTTGCCGTGTGATGTGGGCTTCTAAATGGCCTTTCACTTAAGATGCCAATTTTGCTATCAAGCGTGCCAGCAACACTGTGAATTTTGGTCGTTTCAAGCGCTTCTTCAAAAGTTAAATCTGGAAGAATTGTTGGCAAACATTTTGCTAGCATAGTTTTTCCACTTCCTGGAGGTCCAATCATCAACACATTATGTCCGCCAGCAGCAGCGATTTCTAATGCCCTTTTTGCGCTCGCTTGACCGCGAACAAAGCAAAAATCTAAATGCTTGTCTTGCTTGTGATTTTCATAACTATATTCATTAAACTCTACTTTTTTAAATATTGTTGGATTTTCAATAAATTTCACAACTTCTGTCAAAGTTTTTATGCAATAAACTTCAATCCCTTCAATATAACTTGCCTCAATTTCATTGTCATAAGGGATTACAAATTTTTTAAGCCCTAAATTTCTTGCAGCAATTAAAATCGGCAAAACTCCATTAACCTTTCTTATTGAGCCATCAAGCGAAAGTTCGCCAATAAAAACAATATCGTCTTTCTTTGTAACATCTAATTGCCCTGAAGCAAATAAAATGCCCATTGCTATTGCCAAATCATAAATTGGGCCTTCTTTTTTTATATCTGCCGGAGCAAGATTTACAACTATTTTGTTTGTTGGATATTTAAACCCAGAATTTTTAATTGCTGATTTTACTCTTTCTTTGCTTTCTTTAATTGATGTGTCGCCTAAACCAACTATATCAAAGCCTGGAAGCCCATTTGTTATATCAACTTCTGTTGTAACTAAATAACCTTCTATTCCAGACAATCCAAACGAATTTACTTTTGCTAACATTTTTCTTCCTTTGCTAATTACATTATAATAAAAAACCTTTCCGTTTTACAAACAAAACGGAAAGATTTTAAATTTAAAGTTAAAATCTATTTTCATTATATATTTTAAGTTAATATGGCCTTTGAGTGAATGTTGTACTCTTTTTATATTGCGTTCCATTTCTCAAGTATGTGATAGTTGCAGTATCGCCAATATCATAGTTATAAACTGATTTTCTTAAATCAAGCATTGTATTGATTTGAATGTCATCAATAGCAATTATAATATCCCCTTCTCTTACTCCCGCTTTGTAAACTGGGCCAGAAGTATCGATATTCAACACATAAACGCCATCGCTTTCAAGAGTTTTGTTGTAAAATTTTGCAATTGTTGCATCAAAGCCAAACATTCCTAAATATGGTGTCTGATAACTTCCATTTTTCAAAATTTTATTCATAACAGGCACAACAACTTCTATAGGAATAGCAAAGCCTAAACCTTCGGCATCTGTTACTTTCAAAGTATTAATTCCAATAACTTGACCTGCTGTATTGATAAGCGGACCGCCTGAATTGCCAGGATTGATGCTGCTGTCGTGTTGAATTAAGTTTTGCAAATAACTTGTAGTGCCATCAGAATTGTCAATTTCTATTGTTCTATCAAGGGCCGAAACAATGCCTTTTGTTGTAGTGTGTTTAAATTGCAAAGTCAATGGAGTTCCAATAGCAACTACTTCCGCACCTACATTTACATCTTCAGATAAGCCAACTTCAAGATATGGCATATCAACTTCTGTTTTGATTATCGCTAAATCCATCGCGCTGTCATTCCAAATCAATTTTGCTTTTGCACTCGTTTTGTTTGCAAAATATACAGTTATATTATTTGCCCCTTCAACGACGTGGTCATTTGTAACAATATATCCATTAGGTGCAATGCAAACGCCACTGCCAACACTTTCCACATTTGAATAAACTGCACTAATTCCAACAACGGCAGGTGTTACATTTTTAATCATCTCTTCCAAATTTGTTGCGTTTGTTGCAGTTATCATTCTTGGCTGCATATTGACGCTAGGGTCTGCTTTGCCATATATTTGATTTTCAGTTGTGCAGCCTGAAAAAGTTAAAGAAAAGAAAATAAAAACTAAAATAAATAAAAAATTGCTTAAAATTGCATTAAAAATGCGTTTTTTGTTAAAAAAAATGTGCTTTTCTTTCATAATTACTCCAATTATAAAATTAGTTCTGTCTCTTATACACATCTGACGCTGCCGACGATAAGGCT
>URAC01000064.1 GCA_900545735.1 uncultured Bacillota bacterium
ACGAGATCATGCCTAGTCTCGTGGGCTCGGAGATGTGTATAAGAGACAGATGCAAGGCTCTCTAAACTTTCAAATATGAAACCAAGTATGACCGTTGTTCCAGCTTCAGGTGATGAAAGAGATATTAAAACTGCAAAGGTTTCTAAAAAAATTGTCAATGCAATCTATAACAAATTGGCAGTTAGCGGAATAATCAATCAAGCAAATAAATGGAGTGAAGTTTGCGGCACAAGTTTTTATAAGGTTACTTGGAATGCTGCAAAAGGCAACTTTTTAGGCAAAAATGATATTGGAAAGGCCATTTTAACTGGCGATGTTGAAATTTCCGTTTGCCCACCTTTTGAAATTTATCCTGAAAGTTCAAGTTGTGCTGATGTAAACGATTGCAAAAGCATAATTCACGCTAGGGCGTACCACGTTGATGATATTAAAAACATTTGGGGAGTGGAAACCGCTGGCGGGGATGTGAATGTATTTTCACTTGACAATACAAGCACTAGTGGTGCTTTTGGCTTCTTCGGCGAGAACAAAAGATTAATAAATGGAACGCGCAAAGACTATGCGGTTGTTATTGAAAGATATGAAGCGCCAACCCTTGATTTCCCTAATGGAAGGTTAATCATTGTTGCGGGCGATAAACTTGTTCATATTGGCGAATTGCCATATATTAATGGAAATGATGGAGAGAGATGTTTCCCATTTATCAAACAAACAAGCATTGAACATCCAGGTGTATTTTGGGGAGTTAGTGTTATTGATAGGCTTATTCCTATTCAAAAATCTTACAATGCTATAAAAAACAGAAAACACGAATTTATGAACAGGCTTTCAATGGGCGTTTTAACAGTTGAAGATGGGTCAATAGACACAGAAAATTTAGAAGATGAAGGATTATCCCCAGGCAAAGTGCTTGTTTATAGGCAAGGAGCAACGCCTCCAACTTTTATGAATTTTGAAAAATTACCTGTTGATTTTGCTTCGGAAGAAGATAATTTATTGGAAGAATTTTCAACGATTTCAGGTGTTTCAGATTTGATGACAAATTCAGTTTCAAGATATACAAACATTTCGGGTGCTGCTTTACAAAGGCTCATCGAACAAGACGATTCAAGGATTGCTTGCACTGCAGAAAGTTTAAAAGAAGCAATAAAGACTATGGGAAAACACGTTTTAAGGCTTTACAGACAGTTCGCAACAGTTCCAAGACTTTCAAAGATTGTTGGCGATAATGGCGACATTGAAGTATTCTATTTCAACTCATCAGATATTTCCAGCGATGATATTGTATTTGAAACTGAAAATGAAATAGGCGAAACGACTGCTCAAAAACGCGCTATGGTGTTTGACCTTATCAATGCAGGATTATTGCAAGATGAAAACGGTAAATTATCCAACAGAATGCGCGTTAAAGCGTTGGAACTTTTAGGCTTTGGCGTTTGGGAAAATGCTCAAGATATCAACGAGCTTCACTTGAAACGTGCAGCGAGCGAAAATTTAAAAATGTTGGAAAATTCGCAAGTAATTGAGCCTTTGGAAGTTGATGAACACGATATTCATATAACCGAACACACTGCATTTATGTTGGGCGGAGAATTTGAAAAGAATTTGGCAAAAAATCCAAAACTTACCGAAATTGTTTTAAGACATATAAGAAAGCATAAACAGTTAAAGGAAAAAGATACAGAATCAAAAATTGGTGATAGGAGTTAATATGGAATTAGAAATAAATAGGGAACAACCTTTTAATCTTGATAAAACGCAAGAAGAAATGAAAGATATATTAGAAGAAAAAGGCGGGCAATCTCAAGAGCAAACAGGCTCCCAACTTGGCAAATTTAATTCTCCAGAAAGTTTGTTAGAAGCATATAACAATCTTCAAAGGGAATTCACAAAAAAATGCCAAAAATTGAGCGAATATGAGAAGCAAAGTGCCGACAATGCATCAGAAGGAACTTCACATAGTGATGAAACAAAAGAAAGTGCACCGGCTTTTGAAAGTAGAGAATGGCGCTCACAAGTTGCTGATTTTTTACGAAAAAATGAGCACGCAAGAGAATTTTCAAAAGAAATATCCTATGAAATTCTCAAAGATGAAAATTTGCAAAAAAGCGATAATATGCTTGAAATTGCGTGGAGCAGAGTTCTAGCAAAAAATTATAGGTCGCCGGAACAAATCGCAACTGACAATGATTTTTTAAAGAATTTTGTTCTCAATAATGAAGAAGTTAAAAAGCAAGTGTTCTCTAATTATATGAATGAATTAAATGCAAGTAGTTCACCAAATTTGATTGGCAGTGGATTTAGGGGAGGGAAAAGTACAATTTCAATCTCATCAAATAAACCAAACAATTTGGACGATGCTGCATCACTGGCTTTAAAGTTCTTCAAATATTAAAAAATTATGGAGGAATTTATGGTATCACTTACAAGTGCATCAAACGCACTTAAAAACGTTTACCTTGGAGTTGTTGCAAATCAATTAAATGTAAATGCAAACCCACTCCTTGGCAAAATTGAACAATCAACAAAAGATGTTTGGGGTAAAAAAATTATTAAACTTGCTCCATACGGAATTAACGGCGGAATTGGTGCCGGAACAGAAACTGGCGCTCTTCCAACTGCTGGCGAAAACAAATATGTACAATTCACATCAGAACTTAAAAACTTATATGGAAAAATTGAAATTTCTGATAAGGCTATGAGAGCATCAGCAAATTCAGCAGGTGCTTTTGTAAATCTTTTGAACGCTGAAATGGAAGGCTTAATCAAAGCAAGCAGTTTTAACTTTGGTCGTATGTTATATGGCGATGGCTCTGGCTTACTTGCAACTGTTAGCGCATTTGATTCAGCATCTAAAGTTATTACTTGCGACAGCGTAAGAAACTTAATTGAAGGAATGATTGTTGATTTCTATAGTGGAACAACAGCTGTTACTAACGGCACAGGATTAAGAATCAACTATGTTGATAGAGTTAATAAAACTATTACAGTTGATATGCCTGCAAGTGCTCCAAGCATAGCAAAAGGTCAAACAATCTATGTTCAAAATTCAAAAGATCTTGAAATCACAGGTTTAGGTGCAATCTTCTCAGATTCAGCAACACTTTATGGATTAACAAGAAGCGATTATAAATGGTTAAAACCTTACACATCAACAACATCAACAGAAATTTCAGATGATGTTATTCAAGGCGCATTAGACCATTTGGAAGAAGTAGGGGGAAGCACAGCAAACTTTATTTCTTGTTCAAACACAGTTAGAAAAGCATATCAAAAATATTTATCTTATTATAGAAGAAATATTGATGTTATGGAACTTGCTGGCGGCTACAAAGCTATTACATACAACGGTGTTCCAATTTATGCTGACAGATTTGTTGAAGATGACACAATGTATGTTTTGAACACAGACGAATTCACATTGCATCAACTTTGCGATTGGAAATGGCTTGAAGGCGAAGATGGCAGAGTTATTAAACAAAATGCAAACGAAGCAACATATTCTGCAACTCTTGTAAAATATGCAGACTTGATTTGCAACAAGCCAAATGCACAAGGAAAAATTTCTGGAATTTTGTCAACAGTAACAAATCCTTTTGCAGTAACTTCAACTACAGAATCAAATTCATAGGAAATAAATTATGTTAATTGAAATCAAAAATGATGTTTATTTTATTCTTTCTAGATTGAGAGAAATAGATGAGAATTATCAAATCTTTTACAATACTAGAAGAAAAGTTTTTGAGGTTCATAACAAAGCGCAAATAGGGGACAGTTATTCGTTGACTGTTCCTTATGGCGTTTTGGATTCAAGATTAATTGAACTTGTTAGGAAGACGCGTGTTGAAAATAGCAAGAAATTATTTGAAGAAATTGATAAACAACTGTCTCTTATACACATCTCCGAGCCCACG
>URAC01000065.1 GCA_900545735.1 uncultured Bacillota bacterium
CGTCGGCAGCGTCAGATGTGTATAAGAGACAGATTGGCTGTTATTTATTTCTTTGTCTTAATATTTCAAACACTGAAACTGCTGTTGCAACAGATACATTTAGAGAATTTATTTTGCCATACATTGGGATCGTAAAAACCCCATCGCATTTTTGTTTTGTAAGTTTTGAAACTCCAAAACCTTCGCTGCCCATAACAACGGCAATAGGTCCAGTTAAATTGCTTTTCCAAATATTTTCGCCGCCAAGTTCGCAAGCATAAACCCAAACACCTTTTTTCTTTAATTGGTCAATTACATTGTTTAGATTTGTCGCCCTAACAATGTTTACATTGCTAACTGCCCCTGCGCTAGTTTTTAACACAGTGTCATTAACTGCGCAAGCCCTATGTTCTGGAATAATTATTCCGTGCACTCCCGCACATTCAGCCGTTCGAATAATCGCTCCCAAATTGTGAGGGTCTTCAACGCCATCTAATATCAAAATAAAAGGCTGTTCATTTCTGCTTTCTGCCAAATTAAAAATGTCATCAATTTCAGCATAATCAAACTCAACAATTTCACCGAGCATTCCTTGATGCGCAATCTTTTCATTTTTTAAGTTGACAGTTTTATTATCTAAAATCTTCCTGTCAACAAAATTGATTTTAACATTGTTTTGCTTTGCCAAATTGATAATCTCTTGAGAAGCATTATCTCTTAAAGATTTATCAATATAAAGTTTATTGAAAGTTTTTTCACTAATCAACGCTTCTCTAATAGCATTTTTGCCATAAATTAACATCTTAAGCCCCTTTATTATTCACTATATCAAAAGATTTTTCCAAAATTTCATTTAGCCTTTCTTTATTGTTTAAAAGATATAAATAGCCAATAATCGCTTCAAATGCAGTTGCTTTTTTATAATTTTCTATCGAACTATTTTTCGCTTTATGAGATTTTGCATTTCTTGCTCTTCTTGCCACTTCTTGCTCTTCTTCCGTGAACAAACTTAATAACTCATCAAATGCTTTTGCCTGCCCGCCAGCGTTGCAAAATTTTATACATTTTGTATGATAATCTCCCGCTAGCAAATTGCTAGATTTTAAAACTCTATCACGAACAAAGAGAGTGTGAACAGCATCTCCTATAAAACTCAATGATAAAATGCTCATTTCATTTATATTTTGTTTGTTAATTTCTTCCAAGATTCACCTTTATTTTAAATAATCTTTTAAATTGATTGTTTGAGCAAATTCTTCCTTGCGCTTTTCCAAATTTTCTTCATCAACGCGTGCAAAAAGTGGTTTTGGTGGCAATGTTGCGTGCGTTTTTGGAATATCTATTAATCCTGCCTTAGCCCAAACATTTTCATCTGTAGGCGCGCCTTCAAAGTTGAGTTGCTCTTTCCAAATTTCTGTTGTCCTGTTTGGAATAATTGGAGCAGCAAAAATACAAAGGGATTTTGCCATACATAAGCAAAGATATAACACCTTTTTAGCGTTTTCAATATCGCCGTTTTTTATAAGTGCCCAAGGCGCAGATTTTTCAATATAAGCATTTCCTACGCTCGCAAAATTCATAATCTCTTTGTATGCTTTAATAAATTCAGTTTTTGAATATAAGTCAGAAATTAAATTTGGATATTCGATAATTGCTTTAATCATCTCAATATCAAATTCATTTAGGCCAAGTTCTGCAAGTTTATCATAATTTTTGTTTGATATAGCGGTTTTAATTTCCTCACTAAATTCAAAATCTAATTTGCCTTCAAAATTTTTGTAAATCATATTCAAACTGCGATTGAAAAAGTTGCCAAATTTCCCGACCAAATCAGCGTTTACAACATCACGATAACCTTCCCATTTGAAATCGCTATCTTTATTTTCTGGGAAAACTGTAACCAAATATGCCCTAAGAGTGTCAACATCAATATCGCTTGTCAAAAGCGCATCACAGAAAACGCCAATCTTATTGCTCTTAGAAAACTTTTGACCATTAAAATTCATAAAGTTAAATCCAACAACATTGTGAGCTAAGTTATATTTTTTGTTCGCGATTGTCATTGCTGGGAAAAAGACAGAATGGAATGAAATATTATCTTTTCCAATAAAATTATAGATTTCACAATCTGGATTTTGCCATCTATCTTTTACAAGTTCATCACCGCCAAGTTCTTTTGTTATAGAAATATAACCTATTGGAGCGTCAAACCAAACATAAAAGACTTTATCTTCATAGCCTTTTAGTGGAACATTTATTCCCCAAGGAATATCTCTAGTAATTGCCCTAGGCGTCAATCCTTCTTTAATCCAACGCTTAGCTTCGCCATAAACGTGAGGACGCCAAATACTTTTATGTTCTTCAATCCACTTGTCAAGTTCTGGTTCAATCTTGTCTAATTTCAAAAATAAATGTTTGGTCTTTTTAAATACAACTGGTTCGCCGCAAAATTTGCAATGAGGGTTAATAAGTTTATCACTATCATAAACTGCTCCGCATTTATCGCATTGGTCCCCATACGCTTTTTCAAATCCGCAATATGGGCAAGTGCCAATTACAAATCTATCAGCCAAAGCAATTTTGTCTTTTTCACAATATAACATTTCAGTTTCGCGCTCTTCAATATAGCCATTTTTGTATATCTCGGTGAAAAACTCTTGTGTTATTTTTTCGTGTTCTGGCGTATGAGTTCCAGAATTTAAAGAATAAGAAATCCCAAGCTTCTTATAAATCTCTCTATGAACATCTCCGACCTTTTTAACAAAAACTTCAGGTGGCAAATTAAACTCTTGCGCAGAGATTAAGTTGGCAGTTCCGTGCTCATCTGCGCCTCCAATAAAAATTGCGTCATTGCCTATTGCCTTTTGATATCTATAAAAAATATCTGCTGGCAAATGGCAACCAACAATATGACCAAAATGTGGCAGATTATTGACATAAGGCAACGCTGCTGTGATTAAAACTTTCTTTTTCATTACAATCTCTCTTTTAATATTTTCATTCCTAAGTATACACAAAAATTTATAAAAAACAACAAATTATGCATACATTAAATCATTTAATGACCATAAATATACTAAAAATGGGCGGCGTATAAGTTATCCACATTTCCACATATAAATAATTATTCAAAATTGTAAATATTTATAAATTTTTTATGCATAATGTGAATTTATGGCACTTTTTGGACAAGTTATCCACATTTCCACATTGATTTTTTGCCATATAGCCTATTTCGGCACTTATATTATTTCACGTTTTATCTAAAATGTAGATAACCTGTCTCTTATACACATCTCCGAGCCCACGAGACTAGGCATG
>URAC01000066.1 GCA_900545735.1 uncultured Bacillota bacterium
ATCTTTAGAAGAAGTGGAAATTTAATTTATGAATAATCAAATTGAAAAAGAAATTCAAAAAATTTTAAAGAGTAGAAGAAATGAAGCGGAAAGTTTGGCTTCATATAATTTATCGCGTGCTAGAGAGAATGAAGAATTTGTTTTGTTGGAAAAAGAAACAAATGCTTTAAAAATGGAAATTGCAAAAAAAGAAATTGAAAACGAAAATGTTGAAAAATTATTAGAAAAATTAGAAAAAAATCAAAAAAATATGCAAAAAACACTTAAAAAAATGAATATTTCTTCGATTGAACCTAATTATTATTGCAAACAATGCAATGACACGGGTGTTTCAAATGGAAAATATTGCAAATGTAAAAATGCAATTTTAAGTGAAATATTATTGAAAAAAAGTGGGCTTTCATTAAAACAATTGCCTTCTTTTGAAGAAAGTTCAGTTGGTAAGAATGGTAAATTAGTTTACGAAAAGTTAGAACAATGGAGTAAAAAATATCCTAATGTCAATTTGAAAAATATTTTTTTAACTGGCAAAGTCGGAAATGGAAAAACTTATCTATGCAGCTGCATAGCAAATGATTTAATTTCACGCGGTTATTATGTATTTTTCAATTCCGCTTTTGCTACGAATAACGACTTTTTGGAATTTTGCAAAACTAACGATGAAAATATTTTAAATCAATATTTAAATTGTGATGTGTTAATAATCGATGATTTTGGTAGTGAACCGCTTTTAAATAATGTAACGGAAAATTATTTTTATCTAATTATCAATGAAAGGCTTATAAAAAATAAATCAACAATCATCAATTCAAATCTTATGCCAGATGAAATTTTAGATAGATATGGCGAAAGAATTTTTTCACGAATTATGAATAAACGAAGCAGTTTGGTTATAGAATTGTTGGGAGATGATAAAAGAATAAAATAAATTTGGAGGGAATATGGAATATGATGTTTTAATTGTTGGTGGTGGTCCAGCAGGTATGACAGCAGCGATTTATTCTTTGCGTGCTGGAAAGAAAGTGTTGCTTGTTGAACGAATGGTCCCAGGCGGTCAAATCGCTTACACAAAATATGTGGAAAATTATACTGGATTTAAAAAAATTGAAGGTGCAGAACTTTCTAATTTAATGTTTGAACACGCAAAAAGTTTTGGGCTTGATGTTGTTTTTTCTGATGTTTTAGATGTTGAATTAGAAGGCAAAATTAAAAAAATCAGAACACATAAAGGAACTTTTGAAGGCAAAACTATCATATTATGTTTAGGGGCGTCAGCAAAACAACTCAACTTGCCTAATGAAAGAAAATTCATTGGGAAAGGGGTTAGTTATTGTGCTACTTGTGACGGAACTTTCTTCCGCGATAAAACTGTTGCGATAGTTGGTGGTGGAAGTTCATCGCTTGAAGATTGCTTATATCTTTCTAGCCTAGCAAAAAAAGTTTATTTAATTCATAGAAAAGATGAATTTAAAGGCGAAAAGATACTTGCAAATCAAGTTTTTGCCCTCTCAAAAGTTGAAAATTCACCGCTAGAAATTTTATTCTCTTCAGCAGTAGAAGAAATTATCGGCGAAGATAAAGTTGAAGGCCTAGTAGTTAATAATTTGATAACAAATGAAAAAAGTAAATTAGATGTAGATGCGCTTTTCATTGCGATAGGTAGAAAACCAGACACGGAATTGCTTGAAAATAAAATTGAACTAGATAAAAATGGCTATATTATTACAAACGAAAAAATGGAAACATCAATTCCAGGCATATATGCCGCTGGAGATGTTAGACAAAAACAATTAAGACAAATTGTAACGGCTGCCAGTGATGGTGCAATCGCCTCAGTAAATACAAATGATTATATACTGAAAAATTTTGGAGGCTAATTTTGCAAAATAAACTATTTGGAACAGACGGCATCAGAGGAATTTGGAATGAAGATATAACTCCAGAACTTGCTTATGAAATCGGAAAAGCAGTTTCAATAGTATTTGAAAGAGAAAATGAAGAAAATTTAATTGTTGTGGGCAAAGATACAAGGCTGTCGTGTGATTGCTTAGTATCTGCGCTTTGTGCGGGCATAACAGCGATGGGAACGAATGTCATCTTGCTTGATGTTGTTCCAACGGCTTGTGTTCCTTTTTCTATTAAATATCACAAAGCAAATGCTGGCGTAATGCTAACAGCGTCGCATAATCCTGCCGAGCATAATGGCTTTAAATTTTTTAATGGAAATGGCTTTAAAATATCAGAAGAGCAAGAAAATCACATTGAATACATAATTGAACATAATTATAATTACACTTTAACCAAATATAATCGACTTGGTCGAATTGTAAGTTCAAGAAAGTCAGTGCGAGAGTATATCAACTTTATAAAAAAACAATTAAAAGCGTGTAAAAAATTAAAAATTTGTTTTGATACTGCAAATGGTTGCGCAACAGAAATTGTTAAAGAAGTTTTTAAGTCATTCGATTACACAATCTTTAATGCCGCACCAAATGGGCTTAACACAAATCTTGCTTGTGGAGCAAATCATATCGAAGTCTTATCTGCATATATGAAAAGTGATGATTTTGATATTGGATTTGCGTTTGACGGAGATGCTGATAGGGTGGGGATTTGCTTAAAAGGCGGCAAAGTCCTTTCAGGCGAAGAGGTTATTTATTATTTAACAAAATATTATTCAGGCGAAAAGATTGTAATAACAAAGATGGCGAATATGGCGCTTTATAACTTATTAAAGAGTGAGGACATAGATTGCATAATTACAGATGTGGGGGAAAAGCCAGTTTTAACTGCTCTTTTGGAGAACAATTTGAGATTGGGTTGCGAAAATAATGGACACTATATTATGTTGGATTTGACAACGACCAGCGATGGAATTTTGGCTGCAAGCAGAATACTTTCAATGCTTTCTTGTTTGGGCGAACTAAAATCTAACTACAAGCCATATTATCAAGTGCAAAAAAATATTGCAGTTAAAGATAAGAATTATGTTATGCAGTCAACAAACTTAAAAAACGCGATAGATGTTTGCGATAGCTTGATAATGGAAAGCGGAAGAATTTTGGTCAGACCAAGCGGAACGGAAAATTTAATTAGAATTTTAGTTGAAGGTTTTGATAAAAAAATTGTTGATGAAATTGCTGAAACAATTTCAAAAACAATAGAAAACATTTAAAGTTATTTACCTGTCTCTTATACACATCTGACGCTGCCGACGATAAGGCTCGTG
>URAC01000067.1 GCA_900545735.1 uncultured Bacillota bacterium
AATAAATACCAATAACCTTTTCCGGAACAACAAGCGATCGATAAAAATAAAATAATTGGCATAAAATACAGTAATAAAAGCGATGGGAACACCGACATACCCCAGAAATTTAACCCAGGTCATCGGATTTACCTCTTTCCAGGTGAAAAAAAGAGGGAAGCCGAATACCAATCCCCAGCCGATCACCTGGATCAGAAACTTTAAAATTTTATTCTTGTCACTCATATTACAAAGATAAAGATTTATTTGTTTATTTGATTAAATATGGTATATTCTAAATATATGAAGGAGAAAAAATGAAAAAATTTGGCGTTTCATTTTGCTTTTTAGTGATTGTTTCAATCTTTGCAATTTTTGGTTGCAGTTTTAATAATGAAAAAGTTTTTGCTGACACGCTTGAAGGTGCGGGCACAAGCGATAACCCATATTTAATTTCTGATGTTGCAGATTTTAATTATATGGCAAATAAAATAAACAGCGGCGATGCAGATTATGTTGCTGCTTATTATAAATTGACTGATGATTTAATCTTTACAAACGAAAGTGGAGCAAATTTATTCTTGTATGGCATTGGAACAGAAGATAACAATTTTAAAGGCGTATTTGACGGCGGGGGCAATTCAATAAAAAATGTAAAATTGAATGTCAATGGAAATGCAAGCGCAAGTTATGGAATTTTTAATAATATTCAAAATGCGACAATCAAAAATTTGTCTGTGGAAATAGATTTTATTTACAATGGCGCTGCCGAAGACAGTTCGCAAATCAATCTAGGCGGAATTGTTGGAAAATCTAGTGGCAACAGCGAAATTTTTAATTGCAAAACTTTAACAAAATTATATTCCTATGACGATGTTAACAACGAAAAATCAAACGCTCAAGTTTACTCAAGTTTAAATTTTGGCGGAATTATTGGTTTAAGTGAAGGAACAAGCATTCACGATTGTTACAGCCTTGTTGAATTTGCTTGTGAGCAATCTGGAGATAGCCTTGTAGAAAGCTATTATGGCGGAATTGTTGGAAAAGTTAATGGCGGTGAGATTTACAATGTTTATGTTGCTCCAACAGAAAGCACAATAGCATCTTTAACAGGTGTTGTTGCGGAAAAAGAAAATATGCTTTTAAAAAATAATTCTTATGCTGTTGTATATTTTGGAGGAATTGCCGGAAGCGTATCTGGAAGAAATTTCACAATGTTCAACACTTTGTTTATAGGTTATTTAAAGGCTGAAAATTTAGTTAAATATGGCGGGTTAATCGGAAAAATGCACGCAAGTGCGGCTTCAAGACCAGATTCTGCGAATATCACGCAAAGCAAATATTTGACAATCAATAATGCCAACACAGTAAGTTTTAATTATGCCATTGCTAATGCCGATGATGTTGCTTTTGTTGCACATTCAACATTAACTCAAACAACATCTATGCCAAACAACTATTCATATTTTGAAGACTCTTCAAACGGTTGGAACGATTTAAAATATTGGGACTTTGCAGAGGTTTGGAAAACATCAACAATTTTTAATGGAAGCGGAATTTTCCTTCCTGATTTGCAACAATTTTCAGATTTATCTTTTTATTTAGATTATCAAAATTATTCAACTTATTACACATTAAATTTTGTTGGAGAAAATCCAGATGTAACTTCAAAGAAATTTAAGATTGGCGACACTGTTGAAATAGAAGGCAGATTCAACGTTTCAAGCGCTATAAATTATGCTGATTTTTATGAATTTGAAAATTGGAAAAAGGTGGGAAATGAAGAATTTTCAGCCGATGGAAAAATTAAGTTGACTCTTGTTTGCTCAAATCAAACTGCAGGAAGTTATTACTTGACAATGAAAGGGAAATTAGTTAGCGTAAATGTAAATATCGTCAATGAAAATATAGAAGGTGGAAATTATGGAAGTGTAGAATATGGCGACAACACATATCTTGAAAACTTTTCATTCAATGCTAGATATGCCGATGACACAACCGTATTAAAATTGGAAGCAGTTGACACCTTAGACACCTATAAATTTTCTCATTTTGCAAGTGGAGAAAACTTCAATGCGCAAAATAGAATTGTAAGTTTTAAATTGAACAACAACAGGCCAAATTTGCCTTTGGTTGAAGTTGTTGATGGAAATTTGGTTTGCAATATCAATGTTGTATTTTCAAATAATACATCAAATCTTTCAATAAAACTTCCTAATGGCGGCGGAACATTTAAAATTGATGACGGAGATTCTTTAACTGGAAATTCCGAAAAAACTTTGGTCAATGGAAAAACATACACGCTTATAGCCATTCCAAGTGAAGGCTATGTATTTGATGGTTGGTATTTGAATGGAGAAAAGGTTGAAAGCGAAATCACTTACAATTTAATAATTAATCAAAATACAAATTTAGAAATTAAATTTATAAAATCCGATGAAAATGCTGGAGGAGTAAATATTTGGTTAATTATTGGACCAATTATTGGAGCATTAGCGCTTGGCGGAATTATTACTTTAATTGTTTTAAAAGTTAAGAAAAACGGCGCAAATAGCTATAAAAAGAATTATAGATATTAAAAATAAATAAAAAATAAAAAATATTAAAAAAATTATATAAAAATGTTTTGTAAAATCATTTTTATATGTTAATATGTTTTTAGTTTATAAGAGATTAAATGCAAAAAATGAATATATTTTATTTATAAGTTTAATCTAATATAAAGTACGCGGAGGTGAAAAATGTTATTTCAATTAGCAAATTTGTTTATGAAAGGAGTTAGCTTTTTAGGCGCTGATATTGAATCAGGAGCAACAAGCGTAGCAAAGACTGTAGTTAGCACAGTAAAAAGCATTTTAGTTCCAGTTTTATCAATTTTGGGTGCAGCTGGCATAATTTGGGCTATTGTTCTTGGCGTAAATATGGCTAGGGCAGATAGTGCTGAAAAGCGTGAAGAAGCAAAGAAACGTTTAATTTCTTTGATTGTCGGAATTGTAATTATGGTTGTCTTAATTATATTCTTCTTGGTTGGATTTGCACCTATGCTTGAAGCATTCGGTGTTGGAGCGTCAGAAGAAGCAGGAGCAACTGGAGCAATTCAATCATTCCTTCATATGATGTAAAATTTGATTAAATAAAATTTAGGAGCAGCAAATTTGCTGCTCTTTTTTTGTTTAGTAAGATAAGAATATTAAAATTATTTGACAATAATTTTATTTATGCT
>URAC01000068.1 GCA_900545735.1 uncultured Bacillota bacterium
TAAGAGACAGATCCTGCTATTTCTTCATTCGTGTATGTTCGTTCATTTTTAAATTTTTTTCTTTGCTTTTTTGTTTCTTTTTCAGTTGGAATATTCAATGCAAACTTTTGTGCGTCTTCTAGTGTTGTGATATTATTTTCGTGCCATTTTGCCAAAACATTATTCATATATTGAATTG
Organism: uncultured Bacillota bacterium; assembly: GCA_900545735.1. Lineage (GTDB taxonomy): Bacteria > Bacillota > Clostridia > Christensenellales > UBA1242 > UMGS687. The sequence continues at coordinate 179 of URAC01000068.1, forward strand.
GATATGATTTAGTTGAAGCAATTTCAGCAGCATAACAAATCATATCATTAGAAAATTGCCAATCTCTTGCCCAAGTGCGATAAAACTTTCTATCTGATGGAGTTATCTCGCGATTTAAGGTCAAAATCGACAAAACATTATATATCAATTCATTTTCGCGAGAAATTTCATAAAGATAATCATCAAAGGCTTCTTTTGTAACTATGCCATTTTTATAAAGATTTTTTATGTTTCTATCCATCAACTGAATTGAACGAATTGATGTCGCAAAACAATATAATGCTATCTTTTCGATAGTTTCATCTTGATAGCCCATATTTTTCCATTGATAAATATAGTCTTGGACAATCATATCTAAATCTTCATAAAAACTGCCGAGCGTTTTTACTACTTTTTTAGCAAGTTGATACATTTTTTCTTGACTATTTTCAAAATCTTCAACTTCTTTTTCAGTTGTTAAGTTATTGTCTTTAAATCTTTCTAAAATTGAATTAAGTTTTTCAAAACTGATGCTTTTTGCAAGTTTTTTGTGCTTTTTTGCAATTTTGTTGATTAATTCAGGGTCAAATTTCCATTCCTTTGTCCATTTCAAAAATACTTGTCTTTCATCAACAGTTGCAAGCCTTCTAATAGACATTGCAGATAAAAGTTGCTTCATTTGGTCGGAAATTGTGTCATATTCTTTTAATTTTTCTTCCACTTTTTGAGCAGTTAAAATTCCTTCACTTGCCCACGCCTTAGCAACGGCCAAGATATAATTCAAATATGTTTTTGAGCCTTTTAAATTGACGCAATATTTTATAATCATTAAAAGTGCTTCTGGCTCAATGTGAAGTTCTTCAATCAAATAATAATACTCAGAATATTCTCGTGGATTTATCATTCTGACATTTTCAAAAATTTCTTGAACTTTGAAATTGAAATCTTCATATTTATCATCTTTGAACTTTTTAACATTTGTAACAATATCTTTAAGTGGCAAATATACAATTTGAACAGGGTCAATTTCAATAACTTTAACGACGCCTTGGCTTTCCCAATAATGGAAACAATCCAAAACATCATTTTCTGAAAGTTTTAAAACTTTGGCAAAACGCGTAAGAGAATTGTCTGGAACATCGCCAGCACCACTTAAATATAAGCCATATAAATATACTTTTACAGCATTATCTGGAGCAAATGGCAAAAAATCATTGATAAAAATGTTATCAATTTCAGTGCTATTATTAAAAAGTGAATGTGAATTAAATTTGCAAAATGCCATTTCTTTTTCCTTCGTTTTAAAGTTTATCATATAAGTTTTTTTAAATCAAATATTTATCAAAATTTAAAGACAAAAATTAGGGCAAGTGCCCTAACTTTTTATTTCATTAATGGGAACAAGACAACATCTCTAACAGATGGTTGATTGAACATAACAACCATAAGCCTATCAAGCCCAAAGCCAAGGCCAGAAATAGGTGGCATTCCGTGCTCCATCGAAAGCATAAAGTCTTCATCTAAATCCATCGCTTCATCATCGCCATCGTGTTTTGCTCTTGCTTGTTCTTCAAATGTTTGCCTTTGAACAATAGGGTCAACAAGTTCGGAATATGCCTTGCAAAGTTCGCAGCCAACTGCCAAAACTTGGAACATATCAATCAAACGATTGTCCTTATCATTTCTTCTAGCAAGTGGAACTAAACAAGCAGGATAATTATACAAAATTGTTGGTTGAACAAGTTCAGGTCTTATTTCACGCTTGTAAATATAATCAATTACTCCACCGCAAGTTTTTATGCCATCAAAATCTTCTTGTTTAAACAAGCCTGTTTCAACAACTTTTGCGACCAATTCTTTGACATTGTCTATTGCCACAAAATCAAAGCCCAAGATTTCTTTCATCTTTTCAGTATAATTTACTCTTTTCCATTCTGCACCAAAATCCAATTCAACGCCTTGATACATCAACTTTGTTGTTCCAACAACATTCATTAAAAGTTCGCGCAAAAAGTCTTGGAAAAATGTAATATTCTTTTCAAAATCCCAGTATGAGGCATACCATTCACACATTGTAAATTCTTGTAAATGCTGAGTGTCCATACCTTCATTTCTAAAAACTTTGCCCATTTCAAAAACGCGGTCAAAGCCAGCAGAAATAACCTGTTTTAAATATGTTTCAGGTGCAATTCTCAAATTGCACATTTTGTTTAATGCATTATGCTTTGTGAAGAAAGGTTTTGCACTTGCTCCGCAAACAGCACTTTGAAGAATTGGGGTTTCAACTTCCATAAAGCCGTGTTCGGTTAAATATTTTCTAATAAAGTTCATTGCTTTGCTTCTGCCGACCATAACTTTTCTTGTTTCTTCGCTAGCAATTAAATCCAAATATCTTTGACGATATTTTGCTTCTTGGTCAACAAGTCCGTGGAATTTTTCTGGAAGTGGACGCATTGCCTTTGATAAAAGTTCAACTTTTGCTGCCCTAACTGTAAGTTCTCCAGTTTGTGTGCGATAAAGTTCACCTTCTACCCCAACAAAATCTGCAATATCTATCATCTTTTTATAAAAATCATAATCTTCTTCTGAAAGTTCATTTCTTCCAACGCTAACTTGAATAGCGCTTTCAACATCTTGAATTTTCATAAAGCCGAATTTGCCCATAATTCTTCTAAAGATAATTCTTCCTGCAATTCTAACTTTTTCACCTTCAGCTTTTTCGTTTGCTTCTTTAATGGTGCAAGTTCTTTCATATTTACTTACATAAGGAATGATTCCGTTTTCCTTCAAAATATTAATTTTTTCTTTTCTGATATCAACTTCTGATGATATCTTTTGCAACCTATTTGCTATTTGTGTGTAATCCATAATTTATCTCCGAAAAAATATTTAACATAAATAACCTGTCTCTTATACACATCTCCGAGCCCACGAGACTAGGCATGATCT
>URAC01000069.1 GCA_900545735.1 uncultured Bacillota bacterium
CGAGATCATGCCTAGTCTCGTGGGCTCGGAGATGTGTATAAGAGACAGGGGCTGGAGAGCGTATTGACACAATGCCCGATATAATGCTTTTACAGCGAGATATCCCTGTGGATTTGACTGAAACTTACAATGTAATTGAAGAAAAATATTATGGGAACAATTTACCAGTTCCATTAAAATCATTTTTTGGTAATATATCAAAGAAAAATAATAGTAGTAGAAGGAAGGAGCCAACATTAATCATTTATGATAAAAGAATTAACATCAATCAAATGCGAGTTCTTTATAATGCAATAAAGTATCCAGTTACTTATGTCCAAGGGCCTCCTGGAACAGGCAAAACACAAACAATTATTAATGTAGCACTAAGTGCATTTTATAATGATAAGACTATGTTGATTTGTTCTTCTAATAACAAGCCTGTTGATGGAATTGTAGAAAAATTAAAATTTGAATATCGTGGAGAAACTGTAAATTTTCCGTATTTAAGGTTAGGCAACTTTGATGATGTAAAGAAAGCGACCATAAGAATAAGAGAACTTTTTAATAGTAATATGGATAAGAATCCTAAAGATGAATTGTTAAATAAAATTAAAGTGTCTGAGGATGATAAAAATCAAAAACTTATAAAGCTCCTTAATATACAAGAGCGAAGGATTGATATTGAAGATTGTTTAGAGAATTCTGAGAGGCTTATTAAATCATTTGAAAATAAAAATAGCGGAATGATTCAAATAATAAAAGAAAAGGTTGACCAATTAAAAAATGATCTAGAAAATTTGCCGGAAGTTACAAATGAAGAAGTGGTTTCATTATTTGAACCATTAGTAGGGAACTACCAACTATCTCAGTTTCTTTATTTTAAATCATTGCAGTATATATATAAATTGCAAAAACAAAAAACAAAATATTCTGACTTAAAAGAAATATGTTTTATTGAAGATGACGAAACCCGTGTTATGGAATTTAATAAATGGTTGAAAGATGACAATAATATGAAAAAATTAACAGATGTTTTTCCTGTTATATTTTCAACCAACATTTCAACTAAAAGATTAGGAACTCCTAATTTTATGTTTGATTTGGTAATTATGGATGAGTCAGGGCAGTGTAATGCTGCTACGGCCCTAATACCTATTGCAAAAGCAGAATCATTACTGCTAGTGGGAGATCCTAACCAATTAAAACCTGTAATTATACTTGAAGATTCTATGAATGATCTATTGAAAGAAAAATATAATGTGTATGATAAATATGATTATAAGAAAAATTCAATACTTGATATTATGGTTGCGAATGATAATATTTCTAAATATATCTTATTAAAATTCCACTATAGATGTGGAAAGAAAATAATAAATTTTTCAAATCAGAGGTATTACAATAACTCACTAAATTTAAATTATCTTTCTGAAGATGGGAATTTGGAAGTTTTGGATGTAAAAAATCAGAATGTTAAGCAAAAAAACGAAGCTTATGAAGAAGCTCTGGCAATAGTAAATTACATCGAAAGGAATAATATAGAAGATGCTTATATCATTACTCCGTTTGTAAACCAAAAAGAATTATTATTGTCTATGCTAAATCAAAAAGGGATTAATGATATAGGATGTGGAACAATACATTCAATACAAGGGGCGGAAAAAGATACAATCATTTTTTCATCAGCAATATCTCCTAAAACTAGTCAAAAGACTTATGAATGGATTAAAAACAATTATGAGCTTATTAATGTGGCTGTCACTAGGGCAAAAAGTAAATTAGTTATTGCAGCAGATACAGAGGCTATTAGTAAAAGATCTGATAAAAAAGATGACTTATATAATTTGATAGAGTATGCAAAAAATAATGGAAAATTAAGTGTGCCGCCAAATGAATCAGTAAAAATCGAAATTGGAAAATCAAATGGAAGCATTGCAGAAGATGATTTTTTTAAAACAGTATCTCATTTTTGTTCTTGCCACAAAACATTTGAAGCTGAAAGAAATGTGAAAGCAAATAAGATTTTTAAAGATGATTCTTATTTTGAAAACATACAATTGGAATTTGATTTGGTTTTGTATGAGAAAAACATTTTCAGTAAAAAACCAGTAATTATATTTGAAGTTAATGGAGGAGAGCATATTGGATCTGTCAGAAGAGAACATTCTGATAGATATAAGATGAAAGTCTGTGCAGAACGAGGAATAAAATTAATAATTATTCAGAACTCATTTGTAAAAGCATATGAATATATTGCTGATATTATTATGTCATCTAAAAATAGATCAACATCTATTCAACAGACATTGTTCGATTAAGAATTACAATTTGAACTAATTCAATAAAACGCATAAAGATAAATATTATGCTTAATTTTTTTAATTATTTCAATTGCAAAATTTAAAATTTGGTCAATTTCGAGGGAATGAAGTTGGCCTTTTTCTAGATCGAGCTTGAAATATTCACGCCACTTGTCTTTTGAAAAGTCTTTGGTGAATTTGTCTTCAAGTTCTACTATTTTTGTCAGTTGAAGTTTATATTCAGCTGACATTTTTTGTTCATAATATTTTTTTTAATAAATTCGATAAGAGTTTCGTTTTTTATAAGTCCTCCAAGGTTGTGTGTGTTTTAACTCTTCTAAAAAAGTTTTGCAAGTGTTTTTAAAAAGTTTATTTATTTTTTAAAATGCGTTATAATGATAGTGAATTAACAAAGGAGAAAGTATGGATAAATCTTTTATTATTTTGTGTGCCAGTATAGTTTTTAACAACCAGTTGTCATTATTTGATAACGAATTTGAAGATAATAAACAAGGTAGAAATTTGGCCTTTCGTCAAATATTTGAGAATATTATGAAAAATGGACATATAAAAGTAAATCCAAAATTTTCAGAATATATTTTTTTATTTAAATCTAGATTGGATAATGATTTACTTTATTTTCAATTAGCTAAAAAGAAAGAAATTGAAAAATATGAACTTATTGATAATAATTTTCAACAAATGGCTGTTTCAAGTTATCCTCCGCTAGACATATTTGTAAATTTAAAAAATCAACAAATGGCTGTGGCTGTCTCTTATACACATCTGACGCTGCCGACGATAAGGCTCGTGTAGA
>URAC01000070.1 GCA_900545735.1 uncultured Bacillota bacterium
GAGATCATGCCTAGTCTCGTGGGCTCGGAGATGTGTATAAGAGACAGATTTAAGATGGCAACATTTTTATTTAGATTAAGCCAATTTAACAACCCTTCTGTTTTGTTTAATATTCTTTTTAAAGCATTGATTTGATAACTATTGTCAGAGGCAAACATCTGATTTTTTATTAGTTCGGAAAATATTGTTTCATAAAACGAAAAGATGAAGCAACAAGTGGAAAAAACAAAATTGTCTGGACTTGATTTGATTATGTTCTCATCAATAAAAACTTTTAATGGATAGTCGCAAGCAACTTTTTCCGTTGTTAAAGCGTTCGTCTTGTAGGCATAGTTTGTAAAATATCCAAAATGGGAAATTGTGGAGGGGACAACAACGAAAGGAATCTTCAAACTTTTTGCAACAAGTTTAGATAAGTCTGTAACTTTTCCAGCACCAAAAGATATGATTAAATCGCAGCCCTGACATTTGCTTGCCGCTTTGATTATGTTTTCGTGGTCGGCAATTTCGCTGTTAAATTCACAGGTAAAAAAGTTTATATTTTTTTCATTTAAAAAACCAATAAGTGCAGAAATATATAATTTTTTTGGCGTTTTTGATGTTAAAATTGCAATTTTTTGATAATTTTTAGCAAAATTTGACAAATCTTCAAAGACACCTTTTTTAAATACTATTTTTTCTAAAGGATTAAACGAACTCATAACTTGCTCCTTGAATAAAAGATTACTATGCTTTGATTGTCTAAAAATAGAATAATTTGTGAAATAGTTTGTTTTCTAAAAGAAAATGGTTTAAACTTTTATTGTTTATGGAACTTGAAGGAATTGTTGAAGAAATAATTTTTAGAAACGACGATAACGGATATACCGTTTTTCTTTTTGATTGCGCCGACAAAGGACATATTGCAGTTGGCAATTTTTTATCAATCAATGTTGGCGAAAACTTAAAGCTAAAAGGTGAATTTAAGCATAACGGAAAATATGGTCTTCAATTTCAAGTTGATAGTTATGAAAGCATTGCGCCAAAAACGCAACACGGCATAATAAGATATTTGTCCAGCGGATTAATCAAGGGCGTTGGACCTGTAACAGCGGAAGCGATTGTTAAAAAATTCAAAGAAAACACGCTTGAAATAATTGAATTTAATCCTGAAAAGTTAGTGGAAGTTAAAGGAATTTCTAAAAAGAAAGCTGAGATTATTTCTTCTTCGCTTATTGATGTTAGAGATATGCAAAACGCGATGGTCTTTTTGCAAGGCTATAATATTTCAACGACTATCGCATTAAAAATTTATGAAATTTATAAAAATCAAACCATCGAAATTGTAAAGACTAATCCATATAGGCTTGTTGAAGAAGTTAACGGGATTGGATTTTTAAAAGCGGACAAAATTGCCCAAAGTATGGGAATTGCTGCCGATAGTCCGTTTAGAATTAGGGCTGGAATTTTGCACACTTTGAATGAAGCAAGCGATAAAAATGGACACACATATATGTTGAAGCCGCAACTTATTGAAGGTGTAATTTCGCTTTTATCACTTGAAAATTCAGATGTTGAAAATGTTTTTGAAGATATTTTTGATATATCGCAAAAAGAAAATATGGTCAAGATTTTTTGGCAAGACAAACGCGAAATTATAATGCTAACAAAGATGTATAATGCTGAAAAATATGTTGCTGGGAAAATGGCGATTTTAAATAATTCCAACTTGGAATCAGAATTGAATTTGGATAGTGAAATTGCGCTATTTGAAACAATTAAACATATTAAGTTGCATCAAGACCAAAAAGATGCAATAAAAATGGCAATTAATAGCGGAGTTAGCGTCATTACTGGCGGGCCTGGAACGGGAAAAACCACAATAGTTTCTTGTGCTTTGGAAATATTTAAAATGCAAAAGAAAAATATTCTTCTTTTAGCGCCAACAGGAAGAGCTGCAAAAAGGCTATCAGAAAGCACTGGGCAAGAAGCAAAAACAATTCATAGGGCACTTGAAATAGATTTTCGTTCTAAACTTGGGCTTTTTGTTTACAATGAAAAAAATCCGCTCCCTTATGATGTGATTATTGTTGACGAAGTGTCTATGGTGGATATTTTGTTGATGAATAGTTTGCTCAAAGCAATTCCAAAGGGTGCTAAATTAATTCTTGTTGGCGATAAAGACCAACTTCCAAGCGTTGGTGCTGGAAATGTTTTGGCAGATATTTTGGCAAGCGACACAATAAATGTAACGCAATTAACTCAAATTTACAGGCAGGAGAACGACAGTTTAATAATCTCTAACGCCCATATGATAAACGAAGGTGTTATGCCAGTTTTGGATAACAAAAGTTCTGACTTTTTCTTTGAATCAAAGGAAGAGAGAACGGATATTTTTGACAGCATAATTTCGCTTGTCACGCAAAGAATCCCTTCATTTTTTAAAATTGAAAGTTCAAAGATACAAGTTTTAGCGCCTTTAAAGGCGGGTGAATGTGGCATTGAAAACATAAATGTAAGTCTGCAAGAGAAAATAAATCCTGCCTCGCCATTAAAAAATGAAATCAAGGTTGGACAAACAATTTTCCGTGAAGGCGATAAGATTATGCAAACAGCAAACAACTACAATCTTGAATGGAAAAAGCGCCTTGAAAGAGAAAATTATTTTGAAGATGGCGCTGGCGTATTCAATGGCGACATAGGCTATGTTTACAAAATTAATCCACACACTTTTGAAATGATTGTATGGTTTGAAGACGGCAGAGAAGTAACTTATCCAAGGAGTGAAATTTCACAACTTTCACTAGCTTATGCGATAACAATTCATAAAAGTCAAGGTTCGGAATTTGATGCTGTTGTTATTCCTGTAACATCTGGACCAAGTTTAATTTTTACGCGCAATTTAATTTACACAGCAGTAACAAGAGCGAAAAAACTTGTTGTGTTAGTTGGTTCAAAAACTGCATTAAGAAGAATGATTTCAAACACCTATATGGCAAAAAGATTTACGCTTTTAGAAAAATTTTTAATTGAAGAAAATAATAAATATAAATTGTTATTTT
>URAC01000071.1 GCA_900545735.1 uncultured Bacillota bacterium
AGCGTCAGATGTGTATAAGAGACAGCTCCAATAGTAAGTGCTGCATCTGCCAAATTAAATATTGGGAAAGATTTCCAAAAATCAAATTGAATAAAATCTCTTACATAGCCGAAAAATATTCTATCAATCAGATTTCCAATCGCACCGCTCAATATCAGTGAAATTGAAATGTTGAAAAAATAAGATTTGTTTTTTGACCAAACAGCATAGAAGATGATTGCTGCAATAGCAAAGATTGTGATTACAATAAGTGCTGTTGTGCTTCCAGAAAATATGCTCCAAGCAGCACCTGTGTTTTTGCTGCTTTTAAAGTTTATGATGTAGGGAATTATAGATGTCGCTGTTTCATATCCAGTTGTAAAATGTTTAGATATTAAATCAGCGATAAGCACCAAAGCAATTATCGTTACATTTAAACATATTAAAATTTTTGTTTTCCTTTCCAATTTCAAATGAACTCCATTAATTAATTAATTAAAAACAATGTTCCTTCAACTCTTTTTATATTCTTTTGAAGAATGAATAATGCACCTGAAAGAAAATCTAGAGCGCGAATTCTATCTTCATCAGAAAATGCTGAAAGATTGATTAATACATTTTCTCCATTTTTAACTTTGATTAAAATATTTTCAATTTCACTTTGAGTTTCTGGAGTAAATACTTCTAAATCTTCTTCCTTCTTTTCTTGCCTATTGCTTCCAAAACGCGAAAGTTCTTTATCTTGTGGCTCTTGATTTTTAGACAAATCAAATTTTGCATTTGTTATATTTTCTTTTTTGCTTTTCTTTTCTTTGCTTGGCTTTGAAGAAGTTTCGTCATCATTTTCAAAACCGATCGCACTCAATATCTTATCAAAAAATCCCATTATTCCATTCCTTTGTCTTGTGTTTGTTCATTTAAGTTTATCAAATTATTTGCAACATCGCCAACTAAATCAAACATAGTTTTTGCAGTTACAAGTTCACATTCATTTGGGTTTTTGCTCATTGCTTTATATTTTGAACGATTTAACGATTTTAAAATTTGTTTTTTAATTTCACTGTCTGGGCTTTTTTTAATATATTGCTCAATTCTAAATTTGTTGTCGCTATAAATTTCTTTTTCAAATTCTTGATACTTTTTTGTGAATTCTTCAAATTGTTCTTTTTCAGGTTCGCTGTTTGCTTCAACTTTAAGCCCTTCAATTTTTTTTATTCTGGCATCTTTTTCTTTTCTTGTTTTTATCATTCCATCTACAAGACTGGTTAATTTTTTTTGATATGAAGCAATAAAACGATTTGCTTTCTCAACTGATGTGCGTGGAGCAGGATAACTTGCAAGCTTGGCTCTTGCATATTCAAGATAATTGTAATCTTTAAGGCAATATCTTTTATCTAACACTAAGTCTATTTTTTTAACTATGCCGGTTGTTGATTGTTTAACTTCTTCTTCGCTTATATCTCTTTCAAAACAATCAATTATATGTTCTATATTTGAACTTGAATATTTAACATATTCTACATATGCGTCTAATGATATTTGCGCTTTAATTGCTTGCTTTTTTGCATTTTGTAAAATTTGGTCAAGACTTCTAATTTGAGCATTTTCTGCTTTAATTTTTCCGTTTGCAAAAGAATAATATTGTTTTTGCATTTCTTTGTATTTTGGAACATAAGAATTTAACATTTCAACAATATCTTTTTCTGTTGCGCGGTTAAACTCCAAAGCAACTTGCGCTGCTTCTCTATTTAAACGAATTTTATCATCATAAAGACCCATAAAAACCTCTCGTAAAAGATTATACATAATAATTTATAAAAAATCAATATTAAATTTATAAAAAATCGTTGACAATGCGATTTTTATATGCTATATTATCAAAGCAATTAAATAATTTTAAGTCCGAAGACAGCAAGTGGCTTAAGCCGTAAACATTTTGTGCTTGCCGAGGTGAAAGTTTTGATAGATTTTTTCTCTCAAAGTCTTGTTTCGGGCTTTGAGAGTTATTTTTTTGTTTCGCACAAATTTATTAAAAGGAGATGTAAAAAAGTGAGTGCTAGTTTAGAAGCTAAAAAACTTTTAGTTGAAGAAATTAAAGATAAAATTCAACGTGCAAAATCACTTACTTTTGTGGACTATCGCGGTCTAACCGTTGAAGAAGACACAAAAATGCGTGCAGCATTTAGAAATGCAGGCGCTGATTATAAGGTTTATAAAAACCGTCTTCTTCTTCGTGCTCTTGAAGAATGTGGCATCACAGGCTTAGAGAGTGTATTGGAAGGCACAAGCGCAGTTGCATTCGGATTTGAAGACGAAGTTGCTCCAAACAAAATCATTGTAGACACAATCAAAGACACACAAAAAATGCAAATCAAAGGTGGCGTTTTGAATGGTCAAGTAGTTGATGTTGCTATGGTTGAAAAGCTTGCAAGTATTCCATCAAAAGAAGTGCTTCTTGCAAAATTACTATTTTTATTACAAAGCCCTGTTCGCGGCTTGGCTGTTGCGCTTAACGCAATCGCAGAAAAGAACAACTAATTAAATAAATCTTGGAGGAAAATAAAATGGCAGATTTAGATAAATTTATTGAAGAAATCAAAACATTAACAGTTGTTGAACTTAACGACTTAGTTAAAAAATTAGAAGAAGAATTCGGCGTTTCAGCTGCTGCAACAGTTGTTGCTGGTGGCGCTGCTGCTGGTGCTGCTGCTCCTGCTGCAGAAGAAAAAACAGAATTCACTGTTGCACTTAAAGAAACTGGTGCAAATAAAATCGCTGTTATTAAAGCAGTTAGAGAAATTACAGGACTTGGACTTTCAGAAGCAAAAGCTTTGGTTGACAATGCTCCATCTACAATTAAAGAAAATGTTCCTGCTGCAGAAGCTAAAGAATTTGAAGCTAAATTAAAAGAAGCAGGCGCAACTGTTGAATTAAAATAATTAAAATAAAAGTAAATTTGTGTGATAAAAACTCTTTCATTTCGAAAGAGTTTTTTATTTTGTGCATATATATACCTGTCTCTTATACACATCTCCGAGCCCACGAGACTAGGCATGATCT
>URAC01000072.1 GCA_900545735.1 uncultured Bacillota bacterium
TCTACACGAGCCTTATCGTCGGCAGCGTCAGATGTGTATAAGAGACAGGGCTGAAACTTATAAAAAAGGAAAAATTAAAGACAAGCCATATAAAGAAATAATCACAAAATTTAAAATCTATGTTGAAAATAGCAAAATCGCAAATATTAAACTTAGCAAAATTAATGCTGACATTATACAAGAATTCTTAAACAAAATTCCAAGAAGTAGAGCAAAAGAAATTTTAACTATTTATCTTAAAGCAGCATTAACTAAGGCATATAAAACGCAAAAGATAAAATTTGATATTTTTGAAAATGTTGAAATTGATAAAAAGTTAAATAATATTGAAACACCATTTAACTATGACGAACAAGTTAAGATAATCCAAAATTTAAAAAATACTGATATCGAAAAAGTTATTATGTTTTATTTATTAACAGGAATCAGAAGCAATGAATTACCTAGTAAGACAGAACTTTTGAATTCTATAGATGTTAATAACAATACCTTAAAGATTGTTTGTGAAAAAAAACGAGAGGAACACAATGTTTACAGATATATCGATTTGACAAAACAAACCATCAATTACATTTTAAATAACGCTGACGAAATTACTAAATATAGACCTAGCACAATTTATCATAAGTTTAAAAAGTTTTTAGAAGAAATTGATATTAATGGACATTTGCATAAATTACGACACACATTCACTACAAACAACTTTTATTTAGGCAATCCGGACAAACTAATTAGCAGTTGGCTAGGACATACAAAAGTAGAACTAACACAAAAAGTCTATATTTATATTGACCGAAGTATTACAAAACAAAAGATAGAAGAATTATATAAAAATATGTATTACAAATTTGACCCAAATTTTGACCCAAATTTTTAAGCAAAAACTTGAATTTAGGCACAAAAAAACTGATAATTAGAATTTTTCTAATTATCAGTTAAAAACGCTACAAGCACCTATTTTAAAGGCTTATAAGTTGTTTTTCTTTTGGTGGTTGGGGATGGATTCGAACCATCGAAGCCGGAGGCGGCAGATTTACAGTCATAACTGAAAATTTTACCAAAATAATAAACTTCAGTAATTCAGGCACTTGTAGACATTTTTTTGAATTGTTTAATAATGACTTGCCCCAAATTTTGACCCAAATTTTCTAACAAAACTAGGCTTTTCACCTAGTTTTTTTATTGTGTAGGTTCTATGGCTTTACATATTTGAAAGTTGATTTGTTTGTTCCAGGTTCAACTTCCACTATGCACCTTTCTGGATAGCCATAAGAATTTTCCAATTGTTCATAAAATTCAATATAGCTTTGAACAGCTTCAGGTGGAGCTTCTGGCGTTAATTCATTTCTTCTTAATTCTTTATTGTGTTTATACCACTTATCATTCGTCATAAAATAAGGAATCTCACTTATCATCATAATTATTTATCTCCTTTTAAATAAATGTCTAGTGCTTTTGCTGTATTTGATGGATTATGTTTTGTCACTAATTCACAAAAAGTTTCTGCAAAAAATTCAAAATCACTATTAGTTCCATAAATACTTGTTTTTGCACGTTCTCCAAAGTTATCATAGCAAATTTTATCAATTTTGTTAAACATTTCTTGTGCAATCTTTTTATCATATGAAGAATTATTTCTTTCCCTTATCTCTTTTTCACCACGCTTTGAAGCAATTTGTTCTGTAAGAACCCTTTGAACATAATGCCCAACTTCATGTGACATTACTTTAGAACCATAATAATACTTATCTGAATCAGTCCAAAAATTACTTTCAATCATCTTTTGTGATGTTTCTTCTAGTTTATCAATTGTCTTTTTTTCAAATGTTTTATTAAAAATAATCTCTGGTTTTTCAAATTTATCTTCTTTACATCTAAAACATGCCTGAATATTACTGTTTGAAAAATATTCTGTTCTAATATAAATATTTTGATTCTCAAAGCCTGTATATTCTTTAAATTTAGATAAAATTTTATCTAACTGTTTTAAATTTGGTGTTATTACTTCATCAGATATATTATCTGTTGATTTCATAACGTTAACGTTCCTATTTTTTAATTTTTGGACTATTCGCGTGTTTCTATCCGTTATTTCGTCCTTATTAAATGTATCGGTTACATAAATATTAAAATTTCCGTTATAATTATTATAGCTTGCTCCTCTACCTCCCATTAATGCCTCCTTTTGTAAATGAATTTTCTATTATCGTTAATTTTGTTTGCTTTCCAACCTGGATTCCAATAGGCAATTTGCCTATACAAATTATTTGTGTAGGTTGTAGAACCTTAACCATTTGATTAAAACCTTGGATAAATAATTCTTTAGATAACTTTTTTAAACAACCATTGCTACAAATAGCAAGTAATGATTGCTTGGGTAATCCATCAAAACACCAGTTATAAGTTTTACAATCCCCCCAGGTTACATTAGGTATAACTTTTATACCTTTAGATTGAAAATATGCCATCAAAAATTTATTTCTAAAATCATTATAAATTTGCAAACATAATGGCATATCACTTAACACGCTAAAGTCTGGCCCAATTACTCCTTTAAATTTAGATAATATTTCTATGTATTTATCAGGATTAGAATAAACTCTTTCAAATTGATAATCATCTATGTAAAAATGTAGATAATACTCTTCAGGCCTTTTGCAAGTATTAAAATAATTAAAAGGTATGATTTTATCGATATTTAAAGTTTTAAATTGTTTGTTTACTACTGGTATTTCATAATCTCCAGTTAATAACATATCTTTTAGATAGTTCATTTTTTGAATCTTATATTTTCTTTCAACTTTTCCTTTTTTCATCTTCCCCTCCATACTTTTTCAAAATTGTGTCTAAATTTTCTATTGTATATCTCTCTTCTTCCATAACTACTCCTTTAATTTTATTTTTTAAATTACATGTAACGCATGTATTCCTGTCTCTTATACACATCTGACGCTGCCGACGATAAGGCTCGTGTAGA
>URAC01000073.1 GCA_900545735.1 uncultured Bacillota bacterium
CTACACGAGCCTTATCGTCGGCAGCGTCAGATGTGTATAAGAGACAGCCCTTATCTTTACTGGTTCGACTATAATTACAAGAAAAACTGTTGGCGTTCCAATGTTTTTTAACTATGCCCTAATCACTGTCTCATCTGGAAGTATGATAGATGCTGGATTTGAAATCGGCTCAAGAGCATTTATTAAGCGCACCAATGCAAGCAATTATGATATCGGAGATTATATCGCCTTCTTTGATTTTGTAGACCCTAATTGCAAAGATCCATCTGAGGTGACTGAAACAAACAAGCCAAACGAAAAGGCGTTAACTTCGAGAATTGTATTTCACGAAATTATTGATGTTCAATTCGACGAAGATGGAAAAAAATGGTTCAAAACCAAAGGAACAAATAATGCCCTGCCAGATTATAATATAATTTATGAAAATTATGTTATTGGAGAATATGTAAAGACATCTGAAAGCACATTAAATTTTATAAACTTTGTGTTTTCTATCAAAGGAGTTTTAATTTTCGTTGTACTCCCTTGTGGGATTATACTTTTCCGTGATTGCTTAGTTTTAACAGACATTTTCTTCGAAATTAAAGATGAAAGAAAGTTAAAAAAACAAATGGCAAATAAGAAAGTTGAAGAAGATGACGAAAAATAACTTGTTAACATTAAATTAAAAAACTGGATTTATGCTTTCCAGTTTTTTCATAAATTGTTCAAGCAAATTATTTATTTCATCATGCTTTATTAAATTCTTTATCCAATTTTTAGGAACAGAATTATAATAATATCCAGCCAGAGCTCCAGTTAATGCCGCATTTGTGTCTGTGTCATTTCCTATTTTTATTGCATTAATTACACAATCTTCATAAGACTTTCCATTAATAAAACAATGCAAAACAACTTCCAAAGTCGAAATAACATAACCATAACCGCTTAAAAGTTCTCTATTTTTATAATATATTTTATCTTCTAAAATAGAGCTAAAGTTTTGCAAATGTTTTTCTTTTTCATATTGTTTTTTTATAATGTTTTGCATATTTAAATATGCTAATATTTTATCCTTAGTTTTAATAAGTTCTTGAAAATAAATCACATAAATTGAACAAGCAATTTTAGAAATTATATGGGCGTGAGTAATAGCACAATATTCTTCGATTAACTCAAATTTATTTTTATCATTTTGAAGGATAAATACAAGCGGCACAATTCTCATTAAAGCACCATTCCCATTGCTATTTTCGCTCTTTTCTCCACTATCTAAATATGAAATTCCTTTTTTTAATTTAAGTATAGAAAAAAAGGTGGAACGCCCCATTCCAAAAGTTCTTCCAGTTGGCGTCATATATCCTTTTGTTGCCCAAGCAATAATTTTTTCAACAAAGACCTGAAAATTCAACCCATTTTCAATGTAGGCAGAAATTAAACACAACATCATCGAAGTATCGTCAGACCAGGCGCCAATAGGCATTCCGTGTTTACCACCAGAAATAAAACTTACATCATTTATTTTTTCTTTCGGCATAAATTCGTATGGAACTCCTAATGCATCACCTACAATAAACCCAAACAAAGCGTTTTTAATTTGTTCGTTATTCACAATATTTTTTTAATCCTTTTTGACAAACATAAGACAACGTTTCAGGAACTTTTTTATGTTTTTTATTATTTACTTTTTTAAAAAATGGTATTATCTCAACATTTCTAGTTATTATATTTCCCTCTCTAAACATTTGCAGCAAAATTACATCAGTGTCACAATTTTGAATGTTAAAGAATGCATCAATAATAACTTCACAATCATCACATATTAATTTTGGCGAACCAACATTTATGCTTTTTTCCATTAAGGTTTTTGTATCCAATAACTCAAGCCTTTTATCATCAACTTTTACAAAATGATGTTTTAAAATATACTTAATTGAAAGTTCAAGATTTTTTAAATCTAACGCCTTACAAACAATCCTCTTATATTTTAAATATTTTAGTAATGTTCCTGAAAATAATAAACTTAGTACTTTTTTCAACATTATATTCCTTTTATTTGTTTTTTTAAATAATTGATTTATGTTTACTTTTTATCTATATAGCAACCGCCACCTTTAATTTTGACGATTGGGAATCCAAACTCAATTAAATAATCAATATTCCTTCCAATCGTTTTTCTATCGCAAGGCACGCCCATTGAATTTAACACTTTAGCCATATTGGTTTGTGTTATAGGTTTTTCTTTAGAAGAACCTTGTTGTAACATTTTCAAAACATATAAAATTATTGTTTTTTTAGCAATTTTTTTTGGCATGATTATTTCTTTCTCCTTTTTTTTATAATTCCTACGATAATCAAAATTAATGCTAATCCTATAAACAATATTAGTCCATTCAACGAATCACCTAAAAATCCTCCATTGATACTAGACATTATTATTGTAAAAATGCTAAATGCTAATATTATACTTCCTGCAATTATCATAATAATTACATTCCTACTTTTAATAATGTAGCTATGAAGATTAAAACGGTTGTTATTATCATAGACAATATGCAAAGGGTTTTTGCTGTCGTTGGCGTTGCAGGATTTTTTCTAATTTGTTCATTTGCCTTGCTTAATCCAATCCCTCCGCATATGAATGTAACTATTGGCATTATGAACGCGAATATCAAAGCAACTATCCCTAAAGTTAAACCACTTAATTCCTTATTATCTTCCATATTTCCTCCTTAAAAATTTTACACTGATTAAATTTTGTCTAATTTAATGTGTTATAATTTCATTATATCACACAAAAATGGACAAAAGTCGCCCAACCAAAAATAAATAAAATTTCAAGGAATGCTTTTATAGAAATTTAAGTACATCTAATATGTATTACAATTGCTGATTCCTGTTTATTATCTGTCTCTTATACACATCTCCGAGCCCACGAGACTAGGCATGATCT
>URAC01000074.1 GCA_900545735.1 uncultured Bacillota bacterium
TATCGTCGGCAGCGTCAGATGTGTATAAGAGACAGATTAAAAATGCATATAATATAGTCATAAAAGGAGAAATTTATGAAAATTGCAGTGGTTACAGGGGCATCTTCTGGCATTGGACGAGAGTTCGTTAAACAGATTGACGACACAGGCTTTGATGAAATTTGGGGCATTGCCTTAGAAGAGGATAAATTAGAACATTTAAAACAGGAATTGAAAACGCATTTTAGATATTTTGCTTGCGATTTAACAGTTCCAGAATCATTTCAAGTGTATGAGGAAGCACTTAAAGAAAGCAACGCGCAGGTCGGACTTTTAATAAATTGCAGCGGATTTGGCAAATTTGGAAGATATGATGAAATTCCAATGGAACAAAGTTTGAATATGATTGATTTGAACTGTAAAGCGTTAGTTAGAATGACTGAAACAACAATTCCATATATGCCAAAAGGCTCAACAATTATTAACATCTCGTCAGTTGCGTCTTTCCAACCAATTCCATATATCAATGTGTATGCCGCAACAAAAGTGTTTGTAAAATATTATTCAATGGCGCTTTCAGTTGAACTTAAAGGAAGGGGAATTAGCGTTACAACAGTTTGCCCATTTTGGACAAAAACCAACTTTTTTGATAGGGCAGAAAAATCAACAAATAAAGTTGTTACAAATTATGTTGTTATGTATGATGCACACGATGTCGTTAAAAAAGCATTGAAAGATGCTAGACGCGGCAAACTTGTGTCTATATATGGTGCAAAGACGCGTTCACTTTTGAGATTGATGGGAATGTTGCCAAGAAAAACAGTTATGAAAATTTGGGTTAAACAACAAAAATTGGATAAAAAATATAAATAAAACTTCGCAAATAGCGAAGTTTTTTTATGCCTTTATGAGTTTTGCAAATTCAGCAGCGTTTAAACTTGTGCCGCCAACCAATACCCCATCAATATTCTTGTTTTTATAAATGTCTCTTGCAGTTTGAGCGGTTATGCTGCCACCATACACGATTTTAATATCTTTGCCAGCAGTTTCTGAATACAGCCTTGTAATTGTGCTGCGAATGAATTTAACTGCTTCGCTTATTGTTTTGCTGTCTGCAATTTTGCCTGTTCCAACTGCCCAAACTGGCTCATAAGCGATGGTTATATTTTTGAGTTCATTCTCATAAATTCCAAACAAAATTTCTCCAAGTTCTTTTTCAATGGCGATTTTTGTTTTGCCAGAATTTCTTTGTGCGCGTGATTCTCCGACGCATAATACAACTTCAAAGCCAAATCTTAATGCTGTTTTGATTTTTTTATTGATTTGTGAATTTGTTTCTCCCAATTTTTTGCGGTCGCTATGTCCAAGCATAACAGTTTTTACTTTTAAATCTGCAAGCATTGGAGCAGAGATTTCGCCTGTATATCCGCCAATTTCTTCTTCTGACATATTTTGAGCACCAAACGAAAATTTTTCACCTTTGTACAACTTTGAAAGATATAAAGATGTGTAAGGCAAAAATAAACAAATTTTTTGAGGCTCATCAACAAGCAAAGCGTCTAACTGCTTTAAATATTCTTTTGTTTCAGAAAAAGTCTTGTTCATTTTAAAATTTGCATAAATTAAATTTTTCATAACTTCTCCTTTTATTCTTTATCGTTCAAAACATCAAGCCCTGGCAGGTCAGCACCTTCAAGGAGTTTTAAACTTGCTCCGCCACCAGTTGAAATATGAGTTATTTCATCTTCATAGCCAAATTCGTGAATTGCTGCAGCAGTATCTCCACCGCCAACGATTGTTGTGCCTTTAACTTTTGTTAGCGCTTTAGCGATTTTTCGCGTTCCATCGGCAAAGTTATCAAATTCAAACACTCCAACAGGACCATTCCAAATAACTGTATTTGCTTGCTTGATTGCATTTGTGAATAGTTTTATAGTTTCAGGTCCGATGTCAAGGCCGGTCATATTTTCTGGAATATTATCAACGGAATAAACGGAGCCTTTTGCTGATGGGCTATAAACTTCAGCACAAACAACATCAACTGGGAGTAAAATTGACTTTCCAAGCCTTCTTGCTTCTTCCAGTGTTTCGCGTGCAATGTCAAGCTTTTCTTCATCAACAATGCTTGTTCCAATTTCCTTGCCTTCTGCTTTTAAGAAGGTGAATGCCATAGCACCGCCAATTAAAATTGTGTCTGCCTTTGTTAATAGGTTTTTAATGACTGCAATTTTATCGCTAACTTTTGCGCCACCTAAAATTGCAACAAATGGCCTTTCTGGATTGTTAATTGCGTTCGTTATTATGTTTATTTCTTTTCCCATTAAAAAGCCCATTGCGTTAGGCAGCATTTTTGCAACTCTATGCACAGAAGCGTGCTTTCTATGAACACTTCCAAAAGCATCATTGATATAAATATCAGCCATACTTGCAAGTTTTCTTGCAAAGAACAAGTCATCTGACTCTTCTCCCTTTTCAAATCTTAAATTTTCAAGCAATAAAACTTCGCCAGGCTTTAAATTCTTTGCTTTTTCCATAGCGTCTGGACCGACAACATCAACTGCAAAATAAACTCTATTGATCAAATATTTTATGAGTTGTTGCGCAACTGGAAACATTGAATATTTTGGATTGAATTCACCATTAGGCCTTCCAAGGTGAGAGCAGATTATAAGTTTTGCCCCTTGTTTTAAAATGTATCTGATTGTTGGCATCGCTTCATAAATGCGAGTGTCGTCAATAATATAGCCATTATCGTCGAGTGGGACATTAAAATCTACTCTTAAAAGAACCCTTTTATTTTTTAAATCTAAATCGGTCAACATTTTTTTCATAACAGCCCCCTTAATATATTTATACTATACAACTAATTGAAAATTTTGCAAATTAAATTTGATTATTTCTGTCTCTTATACACATCTCCGAGCCCACGAGACTAGGCATGATCTC
>URAC01000075.1 GCA_900545735.1 uncultured Bacillota bacterium
TTTTGAGGCCATTTTTCGAAAATTTTCAAATTTTCCAAAAAATTTTGTGCGCGCCACTTTCTATTTGGCAAACTTTCTTCTTTTTGCCTTTTTGGAATGTTTATGGTCATAAAAAAGCGCCATTTTGTCGTATAACTTTTACGATAAATGTCAGCAATCATTGGAAATCTTTAAGATATAATGAGAACAATTATGGATATATTAGAAAAAATAAGGCTATTGAGAATAGAAAGACATTGGAGCGAATATCAGCTGGCACAGGAATCTGGAATTCCGCAAACAACGATTTCTTCTTGGTATAAAAAACACGTTATGCCGTCGTTGAGTTCATTAAAAAATATATGTGATGCATTCAACATCACATTGGCACAATTTTTTACTGAAGATGAAGATGAAATTGATTTGACGGAGAATCAAAAAAATATGTTAAAAGAATTTAACAAATTACCTAAAAACGCTCAACAAGATTTTATTAAACTATTAAGCAACTTTTAAAAAAATAGATTGCATTTCGCAATCTATTTTTATTATTTCATAATTTCTTTGCCACCCATATATGGTCTTAAAACTTCTGGAATTACAACCGAGCCATCTTCTTGCAAGTTATTTTCCAAAACTGCAATTAATGCTCTTGTGCTTGCTAAAACTGTATTATTTAAAGTGTGAGCATAATAGTTGCCTTTTTCGCCCTTAATTTTTATGCCTAATCTTCTTGCTTGAGCGTCTCCTAAAGTTGAGCAAGAGCCAACTTCAAAATATTTCTTTTGTCTTGGGCTCCACGCTTCAACGTCGCAACTTTTTACTTTTAAATCTGCCAAATCGCCACTGCAGCATTCCAAAAGTCTAACCGGAACATTCATATTTCTAAATATTTCAACGGTATAGTTCCACATTTTGTTGAACCAATCCATACTTTCTTCTGGCTTGCAGATAACAATCATCTCTTGTTTTTCAAATTGGTGAACTCTATAAATTCCCCTTTCTTCTATTCCGTGTGCGCCAACTTCTTTTCTGAAACAAGGTGAATAACTTGTCATAGTAATTGGCAACGCTTCTTCCTTTATGATTTGGTCTTTAAATTTACCAATCATACTATGTTCGCTTGTGCCGATAAGGTACAAATCTTCGCCTTCAATTTTATACATCATATTTTCCATTTCGGCAAAGCTCATAACGCCTGTTACAACATCGCTTCTAATCATAAATGGTGGAATGCAATATATAAAGCCTTTGCTAATCATATAATCGCGAGCATAGGAAATCATTGCACTAACAAGCCTAGCAGGGTCGCCCATTAAATAATAGAAACCATTTCCGCTTGTTCTTCCAGCACTTTCTTTATCTAGTCCATTAAATCTATTTAAAATATCTGAATGATAAGGAATTTCAAACGAAGGAACAACTGGTTCTCCAAACTTTTTAACTTCAACATTTTCGCTGTCATCTTTTCCGATAGGAACAGACTCATCTATGATGTTTGGAATAACCATCATACGAGTTCTGATTTCTTCAACAACATTTTTTTCTTCATTTTCGATGCTTACAAGTTTTTCGTTGATTTCAACAACTCTCTTTTTCAACTTTTCCGCTTCTTCAATTTCTTTATTTCTCATAAGCAAACCAATCTTTTGAGAAGTTGTGTTTCTTTCCGCTCTTAAATTATCTCCTTCTTGTTTTAAGTTGCGATTTTTTTCATACAAACTTACAACTTCATCAACAAGAGGAAGTTTGGCATCTTGAAATTTTTTCTTGATATTTTCTTTTACAAGTTCTTGATTGTCAATTAAAAATTTAATATCTAACATACATCTCTCCTAAATTAAGCAAAACAAGTATACAACAAGAAAAATATTTAATCAAGAATAATAAAAAACTTTTTTAAAAATTTTTTATTGTGCTAAATTAATATTATGAGAATAAAGGACGAACAATTTTTTATATGCCCTGCTGATGAACTTGCAAAAAAGTTGATTGGCAAAATTTTGTGCAGGGAAATAGACGGCGATATTATTAAAGATGAGATAATTGAAACGGAAGCGTATTTTGGCATTGAAGACAGTGCAAGCCACGCAAGGTTTGGCAAAACAGAGCGCAACAAATTGATGTGGGAAAAAGGTGGGACAATCTATGTTTATCTTTGCTATGGAATCCACGAAATGTTCAACATTGTCAGCGGAAACGAAAATGAAGTGGGTGCAGTTTTAATCAGAGCAACAAGCAGTGCAAAAGGTCCGGGATTATTAACAAAAAAATTTGAAATAAATAGAAAATTAAATGGAGAAAAAATATTCAATAATAACAAAATTTGGCTAGAAGAAAATACTGAAAAGGTTAAAATAAAAAAAGAAAAAGATTAGTTAAAGCTGTCACTAGCTTGTTTTACAGCATCAATAACTAAATCCAAATCTTCTTGTGTTAATGAAGGATGTACCGGTAAAGAAATTACATGATTTGCAGCAAGCTCTGCATCTGGTGCACTGCCTTCGATACCTAATTTTTTATAAATTGGCTGATTATATAATGGAATAGGATAATGAACCCCTGTTCCAATACCTTTTTGAGTTAAGAAATCAACCCAATCATCTCTTTTTCCTTTTTCAACAAGAATAGTATATTGATGGTAAACATGTTTAAAATCATCAGCAGAATAAGGAGTTACTACCCCATCAACATCTTTTAAACCTTCATTTAAATATTCTGCATTAGCTATTCTTTTGTCATTGAATCCGTCAATTACATTTAATTGTGCAAGACCGATAGCTGCAGAAATATCCGTCATTCTAAAATTATAACCTATTTCATCATGAGTGTATTTTATACTGGAACCATGAGCTCTAAAAATACGTGCTCTTTTAGCTAATTCCTCATCATCAGTAGTTATAATTCCGCCTTCACTGGTAGTCATGTTTTTAGTAGGATAAAAAC
>URAC01000076.1 GCA_900545735.1 uncultured Bacillota bacterium
CAAGCGGGAAAATTCCCGCCCGCAAGTGCGGGGTATAAGTAATTAGCAAGTTAAAGGAAACGACGATTGGCGACGCGGTAGCTGAGCCGCTTAAAATTTTAAATAGTCGAGCGTTGATGTTGCTTAGTTATTTATCATCGAGCCAAATAAAAAGCGGCAGTGCCGCAACAAAAAAATAGCCAAAGTGGCTATTTTTATTTTGTTTGGATTTCCCAATATTTTTGATAAAACAAATTTCCTGTTTGAACTGTTGGGAATTTTGATTTTTTACGAAGATATTCTTGCTTTTTATTATCAAAAATTTCTAACTCTTTTCCTTTTGCAAAATCTGTTGGATTTATTTGCGTTAAGTTGTTTTTAGTGAAATAGTAAGAATTATCGTTCATAAAGATAATATCTGCGAACAAGTCTTGCAAGTTCTTTTCTGTTCCTTCGCGCAATGCGTCAATTTTGGCAATTTCTTCCCAGCCAAGCATTTCTGCAACTTCATCGATTTGAATTGTTTCTTTCAAGTCATTGATACATTGATTATAGATATTTGTTAAATTGGATTGCCTTATGTTTTTGTTCATAAAATTAATATTGTTGCAAGCGCCATCATACATACTTGAACTAAATTCCAAAATTGATTTTTCAATGGCAACTTCTATTTCTCGTGAATTAAAGAAAACAGGCAAATTGTTGATTATATCATTGCAAATATGGTCTGCAAAACAAGAAATTATTGTGGACATAATATCATCGTGAGTTGCTTTAAATTCTTCTATTTCATATGAGTCAAATGTTAAAAGATTATCGATATTTGTTACAAAGTTATCAAATTCCTCATCATCTAATTGCATCAAATTTTTCAAATCATCTGCCGATTGAGCAAAAAATGCTTTAAAGAAATCGTCTCCATATATGCGATATAAAAGTTCGCAATATTTTGTGTTCATATTATAGCCGCAAAAAGAAAGTATATTTGCATTATTAAATTTGCAGTTATACATTCTGGCAAGCAATTCAGTTGCACCTTCTGTTAAGTAAGTGCCAGGAGTTTTAAATATTGTCCAATCTTGATTTTCATTAAATATATAGGCTGCTACATAAAAATTTTTGTCATCAAAATTTACATCATATACTGTGTTGCAATTAATAGCGATTGCCATTCTATTAGGCTTTTTAAAGTTTTCATTTACAAATTTATGAACGATTTTAGAAATTTTTTCTTCATCATAGTTAGTTTGCTCGTCTGATTCCTCATCATTTAGAATCATATCAAAGAAGGCGTCTTCATCTTTTATCATTCCAGGAATAATTTTGACATCTCTTACAAGAACATCAAACCTTTGGTCTTGAGCAACATCGCTTGTAACAAATTCAACTGTTTGAGTTAACAATTCTTCAAATTCGCTTTTATTGAAAGTGCCAGAATAATCGTCAATTTCAAGTTTCATACTAATTTCATATTTATCAAAGCCGGTGTTAGTTTGAATGTTTGTAGCGTTTTTGCCTAAAGCAATATTGCCAACAAAAGCATCTTTACTTACATTAATTGTATCGCTTGTTAAAAGGTGAGTGAATTCGTGAATTAATACATTATCTTTGTGATAATTAAATTTTCTATCTAAAACAAGTAAGTTTTTTGCGGAATAATAAAGTCCAGAAGTGCCTGGAGCTAAATCATTACAATTCGCTACTTGTATTATTAGTGTTTTAATGTTCTTATTAACTCTTTTTCTAATAGTGTCTGTTAAAAGACCCTTTGATTCAATGAAGTCAAAAAAGTTGCTAAAATATTCCTTTACTTGCTTTTGGTCTTTGCCATATTTCTTAGCGATAATTTGGCAATATCTTTCAGTGTTGTATTTGAAAGTGTCGTGCGCATTTTCATAATTTTTTATCTTAGCAAATTTTTTCTTCATAAGCACCTCTATATTACTAATATAATACATAAAAAAGAGTATGTTGTCAATACCCAAAATAAAAAGCCCTTCAAGGGCTTTTATTAATCAACCAATGTAAATTCAATATCTTTAATTCGAATTGTATCTCCATCAACTGCACCTGCGGCCTTAATTCTGTCGATAATGCCATCTTGTTTCAATCGTTTTTGGAAATATGCAAAACTTTCCATATCGTCAAGGATAATTCCGCGCGACAAGTTATCTATCAAGCCGCCTTCAAGCCTGTAAGCGCCATCTTCTTCAACTGTTATATTAAGGCTTGTTGTGTCGCGTCTATCAAGTTCTTCCATTTCAATTTCCATAGGTGTAGGTTTTGGAATGTCTTTAATATTTTCCCAAATTGTTTTTTTGAGTTCTTCAAGCCCATTTCTTGTTATTGATGAGATTGTTAAAATTATTTGATTATCATTGTTCAATTTTTGTTTAAACTCTTTAACTTTTTCTTCCAACACATCTTTTGGAAGCAAATCGCATTTTGTAAAAACGATAATTTGTTTAAGTTTGGAAAGTTTTGTGCTGTAATTTTTTAGTTCTCGATTGATGTTTTCATAATCTTCAAAAGCATCGCGGCCTTCAAATCCTGATATATCTATCATATGGAGAATAAGCCTTACGCGCTCCACGTGCTTTAAAAATTCGTGTCCCAAGCCAACACCTTCACTTGCGCCTTCAATCAATCCTGGAATGTCTGCCAAAACAAAAGTGTTTCCAAAGTAATCAACAACGCCAAGGTTAGGGGTGAGAGTTGTAAAATGATAATTTGCAATTTTTGGCTTTGCGTTTGTTATAACTGAAAGCAAAGTTGATTTTCCAACATTTGGATATCCGACCAAGCCAACATCGGCGATTGTTTTTAACTCTAATATCACTTCATATTGTTTAGTTTTTTCGCCACTTTGCGAAAAATGAGGAGCCTGTCTCTTATACACATCTCCGAGCCCACGAGACTAGGCATGATCTCG
>URAC01000077.1 GCA_900545735.1 uncultured Bacillota bacterium
ATCATGCCTAGTCTCGTGGGCTCGGAGATGTGTATAAGAGACAGATATAATACATTCAAGGAGAAATATATGGAAAAAGCAAAAAAACCTTGGTGGGTAAAACTCATCTCAGCAATTTTAGGTATCGTAATTTTCGTTGCACTCGTTTTAGTCGGAATTTGGGCATTTGTTAAAATCAAATATGATATCAACTTGATTAGCACAATTTCTCAAGTTAAAACTTTAAATACAGAAGTAAACGAAAGCGAAAAATATCCAAATATGTTTAGCATTAGCGATATGGAGTCAGCAAAAACAACTGTTAACGCTAAATCTGAAGATTTAATAACAGGAAATGAAACAGATGGCTACACAATTAATTCGGGCTCAGGCTTAAATGCTTTGTCGGGCGATTTAAAATTGACAGATAAAGAAATTGGCGCAATTATAAATAATTTAATGAATGAAGAAGGCAATAGCGCATCTATTCAAATTGGTTCACAAAGTTTAAAAATTGAATTGATTCAAATTTTATTCGAAAATGTGGCTGAAAAAAGTGCAGATGTAAACATTGTCGTTAAATTGGACACTAAGCCAATAAAAGATTCAATGTCTTCTTTCCCTTTAAATTTGATATCTAAATATATCCCAGACACTCTTTATGTTTCATCAACAGTAACTGTCAATAAAGAAGAAGGCGAATTTAAATATAATGTAACAAGCAAAGATATAACAATCAACAATCTTTCAAGCGAAGAAACAAGAGATTTAGTCAAAGTTTTAAATATTGTTCTAAAATGCGGTTCCGCTGAAGAGCTTTGTTTAAGTATGGGCGAGCCTTTCATCAACGCACTTATCGGAAACGAAACAAATAATGGCTTTGCATATTCATTAAACGGCCTTGGCGCAAAGGATTATGATTTTGCTAAAGAAGGCGAAACAATTTATTTTGTAATAAAAATAGCAGGTTAAAAAACCTGCTTTTTTTAATTAAAAAAATACGATTAAATCGTATTTTTTTATAAACTTTTGCAATAATTTACAAATTCTGAAATGTTTATTTCTTGTTTGTTTCCAGTTTTTAATTCTTCAACTTCAATCTTGCCTTCGTCAACGCTCTTTCCAATAACTGCCATATATGGAGTTCCAACGATTTTTGAATCTTTGATTTTTGCTCCGATTGAAATTTCTTGCCTATCATCAAACAAAACTTTTACGCCAGCACTTTCAAGTTGATTGTACAAATCTAATGCCAAGTCATATTTTTCTTTGTCATCAGTTTTTGGAACCAAATAAAGCATATATGGAGCAACGCTCTTTGGAAGCGAAATGCCATCAAATTTGCCGTCTTTTGTTAAAATGCTATTTTCATAAATCATAGCAAGTGTTCTGCTAACACCTATTCCATAGCAGCCCATAATAAAGTTTTTGGTCTTGCCATCAGCATCAACGAAATTGCCGTTCATCGTTTTGGCATATTTATCGCCAAGTTGGAAAATATGTCCTAATTCAACTGCTTTTTTTGATGTTAATGAATCAATATGCTTTATTCCATAATTTTCAAGCAAATATTGAGCAGCATCTTCTCTTTCCAACAATTCAGAATTGAAGGCTTTGCCAGATTCAGCGTCATATAATATGTTGTCTTCTCCAATATCGGATAAGCACATAAATTCTTCTGACTTATTGCCGCCAATCGCTCCGCTGTCCGCGCCAACAGGTTGAACATCAAGCTCCATTTTATTAAATATGTCTATATATGCTTGTTTGATGCGAGCATATTCAACATCTAAATCTTGTTGATTTCTTCCAAAACTATATGCGTCCATCATTTCAAATGCTTTTCCGCGAAGCAAATAACCTCTTGTTCTAATCTCATTTCTAAATTTTGGACCTATTTGGAAATATGTCACAGGCAACTGTTTATATGTCGACAATCTTTTTCTTGCATAAGCAACAATCGCTTCTTCCGCAGTTGGTGCTAAACAATAGTTGCCGTTTTTTGTCAAAGTCCTAAACATAACGCCATCAGCAACATATCTATCTAATCTGCCCGATTCAACCCAAATTTTTTCAGGTTGCAAAATAGGAAGCAAAAGTTCTGAACAACCATATTCTGTTAGCGTTTCGCTTATGATTCTTTCAACATTTTGTTTTACTAAATATGGAATGTGGCCATAGCCAAAAATTCCACCAGCAAATTGCTCTATTTGCCCTGTTTGAATTAGCATATCTTGAACAGGAAATTGCTCATCTAAGTTTGTTAATTTTCTTGAAATTAGCCCTATTTTTGAAACTTTCATCTTTTATCCTTTTAAGTCTTACAAGTTATAGCACAATAAAATTTAATTTTCAACAAAATTTAATATTTTATTTAATAATCATTATTCCAATCATAGCAAACATACCAGCAATGAGCCCAAATGCTAGAACAAGGCAATAAATTCCAACGAATAAATCTAACCATTTCAATTTTTTAGTTGTCTTTATTTCTTTATTAATTTCTTCAACTTGTTTTTCTTCAACAACTTCTGCATTTTTAGATTTTTTATTAGCATATCTAAAAATTAAGCTTGCCAATGAACCCCACATGGCACATTTAAAACCAAAAGTGCTATGCGCTCCTAAATAATCTAAAGCTGTTCCAATAAAAGCAAATGCCAAAAGGGTCATAAATATAGCAATAACAATATTGTCTTTATACATTAAAAGCGTAAAATATTCAAGGACCAGCGTTGCTGCTACTAGCAATAATGAAAGGACAATCACCCAAACTCTTCTTTTAACTCCGCCATTTTCATATTTAACGGCTTCTTTGTAATGTCTTTGGCGCATATTAAAAATCCAATTTAAAAATTTCATATACCCTCCTACATTATATCTGTCTCTTATACACATCTCCGAGCCCACGAGACTAGGCATGATC
>URAC01000078.1 GCA_900545735.1 uncultured Bacillota bacterium
ACGAGATCATGCCTAGTCTCGTGGGCTCGGAGATGTGTATAAGAGACAGCTCCTGATGAGATTAATTCAAATAAGCTTTCAAATTTAAATAACTATAACAATCTTATGGAGTTGCTTTCTGAAAATGTTTTAGAAGGTGTTTATCAAGGATTTTGTCAAGCTGGCAATGTTGGGTTGTTTGTTTCTTATGAAGCTTTTGTTAGCGTGTTTATCAGCATGGTTAGTCAATATCAAAAATATATTTATCAAGCAGAAGTTGCAAAAAGAGATAAACGACCAAGTTTAAACTTTTTATTAACAAGCACCGTTTTTGAAAATACTTATTCACATCAGAATCCGGAATTTGTTTCTTCGTTACTCTCAAAAAACTATAACAATATAAATTGCTATTATCCAATAAATAGCAAAGGACTTTTAAAAGATTTACAAAAAAGTTTTGCAAGTCAAAATAAAATTAATGTAATTACGCTCTCAAAAAACATAAAGATTAACAATAAATATGCCGAAAATGCAAATGATATAATTTATTTGAATCGTTGCACAAATCCAGATTTTGTGCATGTTGCAACGGGCGATTATTTATTCAATCAACAGCTTAGAGTAAAACAATATTTAGATGAAAATGCTCCAAATTTAAAAATAAAATATGTTTATATAAGCAACTTAAATGTTTTAACAAATGATGAAAAAGTTAAAGAAATTTTTAATGGAAAGGGCAACATTTATTCATTTATGGGCTATCAAAGTGTGATTAAAAATTTGTTGTATGACAAAGTAATCAATTTAAAGATTTTAGGATATCAAGACAAAAGTATAAAAAGCACTAGCGTAGAAAACAAACTTAGAGTAAACAATATGGGCGACGAATCAATCATCAATTTGATAATAAAAAAAGAACTTAATTAAGTTCTTTTTTAATTTACATTGTATAATTTATATGCTTTTTCTAAAACGCTTGAGATAAAATCGTTTTTTGCTGCGGTATATTTTTTACGTTCTTCAGCATATTTAACTGAAAGCTCTTTTTTCAAAGTTTCATATTCTTTAATATATTCAGGGTGTTCAAGCAAATATTTTTTAAAATATATAAATTCGTTCCAATATTCGCTTCCCAAAACTTGAATATGAATATAGTGAGTTCTGCAAGTTGTTGGACCTTTTCTTGCAAGCACTTCGCCTTTGTCTTGTAGAGAATTTAACATATCATAGCCATGTTCTGCTAAAATAGGTTCTATTTTTTCAATTGTTTCAACATCTTTTGCTCCTATCGCGATGTCAATAATAGGCTTGGCGCTTAATCCTGGGATTGATGTGCTGCCTACATGTTCAATTTGAATATCAAAATCTTTTAAAATGTTTTGCAAAATTTCCTTTTCTTTTTCATATTCGTTTACCCAAGTTGGGTCATATGGATAAACAGTAACTAAACTTTTATCTAAACCAATCATAAAATCACCTCGCTTATAATTTAACAAATATTCGATTTATGTCAAAATGATTTAATCAATTTTACTAAATCATAAAAAATTTTTATAGTTGCTATAAAATTTTGATATTTTACATTATTTCATTTTATGATATCATTTTAATGGAATCTCATATTGTTATGGAGGTTATTATGAAAAAGAAATTTATTTTTTGCTCATTATTTTTATTGCTTATTATGCCAGTTGTTTCAATTTTTATAAACAATTATTCAAAAGTCTCGGCTGATGGTCAGTATACGGTTTCTTATAAAAGCGTAGATGGTCAAATTGCCGGGACTTTTCAATTTATAGATACATTTGTTGAAAAAAAGTTTGGTAATGGTTCTTATCCAAACTACAACATTGATGTTAATGGTGGGATACAGGAAAGTAATAATGTTGAAATTATTTGTTATCCACAAAATTTTGGTTCCAATCAACAATTTAAAGTTTCTTGTTTGGAAGTTTTGAATAATGAATATGTTTATTCCATTTCGCCAATGTATTCTAGTGGCTATGTATTTGATGTTGATTATGGTCGAATTGATGACGGAACTAAAATTCAACTTTTTCAAAGAAATGCTACTGCAGCACAAAAGTTTAAATTTAAAGAAGTATATGTCATACATAATGGAACAGAAAAATTTCTTGGATATGTAATTTTGACGGGAAGTTCTAATTATAAGAAGGCTCTAAAAAGAGAGAACGGAAAAATATTGCAATATGAACTGCCAGAATCATATAGCCCAGAATTTTATTGGGATATGCAACAAGTTTTTGACCCTTATCTTTATACAAGTTCAGGATACAAATATTTTGATTCTCAACAAGGAGTTTATAACGAATCATTATGGGCTAAAACTTCCAGATTTGATGAATTTTCAAACCTTTTTATAATTACTAACAATAATTTAAATAATAGCCCAAGAATTACATATGACAGCAAATATGCATATTTAGGCTCCGCATCTTTAAAAATTACTCAAAATAATGTTATAAATTATTATAATTATATATTAAATGATAAAAAGAAATTTAGCGAAAATTTAAATGCTGATTATTGTAAATATGATGAATCTACGATAATTGACCAAAAGTACCCTATTGAAGGTGGTATGGGCCGCGGTCTATTACAAATAATTTATACTGATTCTATTGGGCAAACATTTTCATATACTGAAAGAGATATTTTGGTAAAACATGATTATTATAAAAGCGGAACTTTTAATTATCAAGGGCAAAGTTTTAATAGTAATGCTATATTTAATTATGATATAAACTTTGATAAAGTAGGTGACTACACAATCAAATTATACTATAAACTTGATAGTAATAATGTCTGTCTCTTATACACATCTGACGCTGCCGACGATAAGGCTCGTGTAGA
>URAC01000079.1 GCA_900545735.1 uncultured Bacillota bacterium
CTTTCAGCCAATAAAAATTTTATCTATTTTGTCAAATTTCGACAACATAAATCATATAAATACAAAAAAACAAGTTTGTAAACGCCCATTTCCAAACTGTTAATCTTTCGCTTGTTTTTGTCAAAATTTCCAAATTTTACAAAAACATTAAATGAGGTTTATATGATTTTTGAAAATTTTATTTCCTTTATGCATAAAATTTTGCTCTTTTCTTCTTTTGTAAACACCGCTTCAGGCTTTCCAAAGCCACTTTCTCCCGAAGATGAAAAAAAATATTTTGAAGCCTTTAAAGCTGGAGATAAAAAGGCAAAGGACATTTTAATTAGTCATAACCTTCGATTGGTCGCCCACATCGTTAAGAAATATTCAGGCGCAGGAGAAGCAGACGATTTGATTTCTGTAGGCTCTATCGGGCTTATCAAAGCGATAAATTCCTTTGAATATGGCAAAGGAACTCAACTTTCCACATACGCTGCTCGCTGTATTGAAAACGAAATATTAATGTTAATAAGGGTAAGCAAAAAGCACAAACAAACAATGTCTTTACAAGAATGTTTGGGAGAAGATAAAGACGGCAATGATATCGAGCTTATGGACATAATTCCGACCATTGAAGGAGAAGTTGAAGATGTTGTTGAAAGCAATATCTTATCCGAGAAAATGTCCGCACTTATTAAAAGAGTTTTGCCTGACAGAGAATATGAAATAATTAAATATCGTTATGGATTAGAAAACTGCCCTGCACTTCCACAACGCGAAGTCGCGCAAAAATTGGGAATTTCACGCTCATATATTTCCAGGCTAGAAACTAAAGCCCTTGAAACAATAAGAAAAGAAGTGGAAAATCAAGGAACTTTTACATAAAAATCGCTAGACTACTTTAGCGATTTTTTTACAATAATGTTAATTGATTTGAGAAAAATAAAAAAATCTTTTCTCGACGAAAAGATTAAATAATCTTGGCAGGCGGGACAGGACTCGAACCTGCAACAGGCGGTTTTGGAGACCGCTGCTCTACCAATTGAACTACCCACCTACAAAAATCTTTGTCATATTATCAAAAAAAATTAACTTTGTCAATTATTCGAATGACTTTTTTGCTTTATTTTTTCTTTAATTTTTGGAAGCAAATAAATATAAAACAACATAAACAAGCCAACGAATATCAAAACTATGCTTAATAGTTGAGAAACTCTAAGTGTTGAATTGCCAATAAACAACGCGTCCGTTCTAAATGTTTCTACAATCGCCCTAACTACGCCATACCAAATAAAATACCCTGCAACAACCGTTCCGCGCTTTTTTGTGTACAGCAATAACAAAAGCAGAACGCAAAAACCTATTAGATTCAAATAACTTTCAAAGAAAAATGTTGCTAAATGCCAGCCACTTCCCCCACACGTGCAGCCTTCTTGAACGCAACGCTCAATATATACTGAAAATGGAAAGCCTTGCAAATTTGGATTTTCCACAGCCCAACCATACGCTTCTTGATTGATAAAATTGCCCCAACGGCCAATGCTTTGAGCAAGCATCAAGCCAGGTGCGATAACATCGGC
Source organism: uncultured Bacillota bacterium (assembly GCA_900545735.1). Lineage (GTDB taxonomy): Bacteria > Bacillota > Clostridia > Christensenellales > UBA1242 > UMGS687. The sequence goes on from URAC01000079.1 coordinate 1,560, forward strand.
ATAATCAAAAAAGTTTTTCTTTTTGATAAGAGAAGCAATTAAAACGCCAAGCGCGCCCCCAATTACTCCGCCATAAATTGCCATTCCGCCTTCCCAAATTTTTATGGCTTCAACAAATGACCAAGCCCTTCCTGAAAAAGCGATATAATATAGCCTTGCACCAATGACGGCTAAAGGGATTACAAACAACGCAACCAAAGTGAAATCATCAGATTTCAATCCGCGCTTTTTTGCAAAAAAACAGCAAAACAAAATTGCAACGAGCATACCAGTGGCAATTAGCACCCCATACCAAGCAACGTGCAAATTAAAAATATAAAAACCTGGATTAGTAAGTAATTTAAGCAAAATCAACTCCTACTTTGCTTATTATATAATGAATTTTATAAAAATGCAAAAGTTATATTGTGTTTTTTGTAAATTTTTGCTATTATATGAAATATGCGAGCAGTAAATTTATCATCAGGAAGCGACGGAAATTTAACATATATAGAAAGTGAAAATGCCAAAATTTTAATTGACATAGGTCTTTCTTGCAAAGAAACGGAAAAACGATTGGCACTTTTAGGCGTTCAAGGCGACCAAATTGACGCTATTTTAATCACGCACGAACATTCTGACCATATCAAAGGATTAGATGTTTTTGCAAGCAAATATAAAACAAGAGTTTATGCCCATATTGACGGTTGGTCAGCAATAAACAATAAAATTTCAAGGCTTATATCAACTCAAAAATGGAGTTTTTCAGAATGCCCTTTTGAGATAAAAGATATAACAGTCACAGCGTTTAAAGTCCCACACGACGCATCTTGTTGCGTTGGTTATTCCCTTGTTTGTGGCACGCATAAGATTAGCATTGCAACAGACTTGGGCAAAATTGACGATAATATTCTCAAACAACTTGCAAACAGCCAATTAATTTATTTGGAATCTAATCACAATGTGGATTTATTAAGGAATAATCCAAATTACACAGCAATGCTGAAAAATAGAATTTTTTCCACTCACGGCCATCTTTCCAATTTAGAAAGTGCACGCGCAATTTCATATTTAGCGCAAAATGGTGTTAAACAAGTCGTTTTATCTCACCTAAGCAAGGAAAATAATCGACCAGATTTAGCATATAATGAAGTTTGCAACTATCTTAAAAATCTTGGCATTCAAGAAGGCGTAAACATTCGAATTGATGTTGCCACAACTCAGCCTCTGTCTCTTATACACATCTCCGAGCCCACGAGACTAGGCATGATCTCGT
>URAC01000080.1 GCA_900545735.1 uncultured Bacillota bacterium
ACATTCACTGTCCCTTTGTACGGACTATGCTCTGTTTTTCAAAATTTCTTTGTTTGTTTCTTTCATATTTTCAGAACAAACAGAAGAAAGCGAAAAATCGTTTACTTTGTAAACTTGTTTATAAAAGTCTAAAAACGCTTTTTTTAGTTTTTCTAAGCGAGTTTTGTCCTTTTCTTGTGTTAAACTTTCAGACAATGAAAGAATTGTATTACGAAATTTCTTTCGAGCAACTTTTTTCTCTTTATCTGAAAGTTCTGAAAAAATTTCTTCTTTGTAAATGTCTGATTTTTTAACCCCAAAAGAAGTTTTTAAAAGTCCCTCAGTAGACTTATTCAAATTAGCTAGAATATCCTTATAAAGAATATTGTTTGCTTTAGATTGTGCTTTAGCTTTTTTAGCATTTACTTTGTTGATTTTTTCTTTTAAAGAATTTTCAACATTTGCACTCTCATTAACTGAAACTAAATTTTCTTGTGTCATAATTTTAAATGCTTTAAAGTTTGAATTTATATTATTATAACCTTTCTACATAACTTTAAAGACAATTAGAAAAGTAGAAAGGTTTGAAAATTATAATTTCATTGTTTCAAAATGTCAAATGATAAAAACACTATCCATACAAAAGTAGCTTTCATCTCTCTTTCTGTATTACAAAGATACAACTTAATTTTTAATGAGAGAAATTTTTCAAAGATTTTTTTTTGAAAAATTTCTCTCATTAAAATTTAGAACTCTTATCCCTTTCAGACATTGCAAAGATAAGAATAAATTTTTAATCTACAAAATAATTCGAGAAAAATTTTTGTTAAAAATGAATTTTATTATTTTAAGAATAATTTTCAGAAAATATTTGCATATCTCAAAAATTTTATTATTTGCGTGTACATTATTTATTATCAAAAATTTTTATCAAATTTCCACCCATTAACCTCCGGGCGGCCTAAATTGCCCGCACGTTGTCCGCTATATAATACCTGTATGATAACAAGTTAAGGCCATCTATGGTTCCCTTACTATATCCTCTTGGTAATCCTCGTACTAAATCACCATGGCCAGAAGATTCTAGGGGATTTTCGGAGGGCCTTTTAAGTGGCTATAGAATATCTGTATATTATATGCCTATTACCTGAAGGCCATATATGGTCGATAGTTAGCGTACTTAGGTAAGCCTTATAAGATCTATAGATAGGCCTAGTGGGTTCTTATATAAGGCTAGTAAGTATATGTGTAGTAAAGCTCTAGTACCTCTTAGGTAATTATATGAAGTCTATAGATGGCCTCTTAGGTATGTACATAGAAAAGCCCAGGTACCTTAGTTAGGCCTGGGCAATTAATTAATCGAAGTATATTGTGAAGGTTATACCATCTGTAGTAAGGGAAAGGTCTTCGCAAAGGTTATCTGAAGAATCTGGTTGCTCGGTAGAAAATTCGATTAGGCAATCGTCGGTATTAATGTAAAGGCTAATAAAGTGATTGCCAGCATTTATTAGCTCTGGTAAGTTTTCGTCGAATTGGTCGTTTGAATTGTAGATATATTCGTACCAGGGGTACTCTGGTAAGTAGTTAATAAGATTAGTGATGATCTTATTGGTTATCTGATTTACTGGGACTGAAGGATAATCGGGATAAGTCTCGGGTTCAGATACTAATGGTTTGGTACTGAGGTTAAATTTAATGTTTGAGATAGTTACTTCTTTTGTTTTCATAAATAATAGGATTTGTAGGCACCCATAACTGGGTGCCAGGTTAGTAATTTAATAATTGTAGGGGATTGATACTGTGAAAAAGCTATTGAACTCTGTTATGATTGGGGCTTGGCCAAAGCATGCTTCAGGATCATAGGCAAATGTGTCCCGTAAGCATTCGATGCAAGTAATGCTTGCAGTGTCATCGTCATCGAAATGTTCTGGATCATTTTTAAGGAAAGTTAGTATATGTATACCGTCTTGGTCTGGGTTATCGATTGTGGTAATTGATATTAAAGTAGTGTAGTCAGGTATAATGGTATTTTCCTGTAACTCCTGTAGGTAAGGAGTAATGAACTCTGGTAAGCCTCCAGGATAGGAGTGTTCGGGGTTGTTTTTAGTAATAAAATTACATTGAATCTCTTTTGCAAAGTTAAATGAAGTTTTAATAGTTGTTTCCATAATCTAAAATTTTAATTAGTTATTAAATTAATTATCTACTGCAAATATAAGAACAATATTTTAAATATGCAATATCCTTGATTGCCTTTCGAAGGCCCCTAATGTCCTAGAATTATCTAAAATAACCATAATATAAATACTTATGCAATTAACAACAATATTACTAGGATGGCAATTAAAATTGGCTCCTTGATTGCCTAGAAATTTATTAAATCCGAGGCCATTTATGGCATAAATTGTGTACCTAGTTTTATTAAATCCGAGCCTAAAATGGCCCCTCTAGGTACACAATTTTAATATAAATCCTAGCCTCTTGGCAATTAAAATCCCAGTCTAGGTACACAAAATCACAACTTAAATCCTAGATTACACAAACTAGCCAAACAGAACACTTTTCAATTACACGTGTGAAGCTAAAATACATACGTATCTAAATCCCACCTATATTAGTATATTATATATAGGCGTTACTAAAATAGCTACGTGTCAAAAAGGCTCATATACGTATCTCAAAAACTATTGCCAGAGTGTACTTTTTGCTTTTCTGTGATTTGAGGGGCCATGTATGGTGATTTTATTGCCTAAAATGGCCTCTGGGGCCTCAAGGATTTAGTACTTTAAATTTTGAGAGCTATAGTGTTT
>URAC01000081.1 GCA_900545735.1 uncultured Bacillota bacterium
CACGAGCCTTATCGTCGGCAGCGTCAGATGTGTATAAGAGACAGCCAATATATATAGATTATTTTCTGTTTCCATGCTTTTATTATATCATATAAAATATTTATCTAATATCGTTTTTTTTTATAGTTTATATAATATTAATTTATTAAACCTGTAAATATTCTTTACAAACGCTAATAAATTCAGATATAAATCTATTGTTTGAATCTTTATTATAAATCACATAGACATCATCTGCTGGCAACTTTTTTATGGTGTCGATAACTACAAGTTCTCCAGCATTAATTTCTTTTTGAATTGATTCCTTCATAAAATATCCCACAGCGTCACAATTTTTAATCACTTCTTTAATCAAATTTGAATTAGGGATTTCCATGATAACATTTGTAGGCACAAGCCCATTCAATTTAAAATATTCGTCCAAATATCTTCTCTTCTTTGACTCCAAAGGCAATATTAAAGGCCAAGACGGAAACCTGTTAATATCATTTAATAATTTTTCATTTTCTATGTAAAATTTTTTAGAACAAGCAAAGCAATTTTCTGATTTTCTTAAGCAAATGTTTTCTACGTCCTTATTAAATGTTGTAAGTTCATTTTTATCGAACAATATATTAATATCATTTCTATCGAACAAAGAAATTAAAGTTCTAGATTCATTAATTATAATTTCTAATTGACATTTAGGAAATCTTTTATGGAAAATATTTACAATTTGGGGCAAATATGTGTCAGCCAACCCTCTCAGTGAGCCGATAGAAATTTTTTGCTTAACGTCATCATTGAACAATAATTTTTCAACTTCTTTAAGCTTTTTAAATAGCATTTCTCCTTCTTTTGTTAATACAAAATTTTTACAACTACTATCTATTAATTTTTTGCCAATTTCTTCTTCAAGTTTTTTTACCCCATAACTTAAAGATGGCTGAGAAACCATAATTTTATTAGATGCATTAGTATAGCCTTGAGATTTTACAACATAGTAAAAATATTTATAATTGTTAAGATTAATATTTTCCATATTCCCTCTCTGTGATTAATATATCACACAAACATAATTTTGGCAATACTTTATAATTGACAAATTTAATTGTTTGTGATAAATATATCTATATGAATAATTTTAAATTTTGGCAAAATTATAATCAAAAGTGTGCGGAAAGAATAAAGAGTTTAATTGCAGAATGCGAAAAGAATAACGAACAAACAGTTTTGAGTGACCTACATATCCACACAAATTATTCTTCTGATGGCAAACAATCGCTGAATTTTATAATAAACGAATGCAATCAAAAAGGATTTAAAATTATTGCTTTAACCGACCATGATAATGTTGATGTTTTTAACGAATTGTATAAAAGAATTAAAAAAAACAATTTGCCACAATTTCCTATAATTTTGACAGGAGTTGAACAGACAGTTAGTTTTCCTGCTTATCAAACAATGTGCCATATTGTAAAATTATTTATCAACCCTTTTGATAGAAATTTGAAACATGATTTAAAGCAGCTTAACAATTCGTATTTCAACCGTGCAAAAATTCAATTCAAAAGAATTGAAGAAAGCCCAGTTTTGAAAGAAATTTTTTCGAAATATGCTATTAAAGTTTCCTATAAAGAATTTTTAAAATATCTTAAAGAAAAAAATATCAATGTCCCGGATTATGCTCCGCTTATCGATTACCTCGCAGACAAATTAAAAGAAAAGAATGTTCCAACATCAGATGTTTATGAAAGAGTTAAATTTTTTAATGCAAAAGATGATTGTAAAAAAAGAAAAGCTTTGCGCGATGCTAGATTTGAATACTTAGATAAAAAATATCAAAATATAGATGTGCAAGATAATCGTCGTTTTTTGTTATCAATATTGGGTGTCCGCGGAGTGGATGACGATTACTTTAAAGATTACCCATCAACTGGCTCACTTTCTGTTGATGAATATGGCCAAGTAAATATTTTTGAAATGAACACAAACGGAATAACTATTTTTGCACATCCTAATGAAAACAAATTGCAATATATGGACCAATTAAAATTATGCAAATGTAATTTTGTTGCATTTGAAAACAACTTTAAATCTACAAACCAAGACAAAAACGCCGTGACAAATGCTGCTGATAAATTAGGCTTATTCACAACTGTCGGTTCTGATAAACATGCTGAAATCGAAGATGTTTATGACGATTTAACATTTTATAAATTTCCAATTAGAAATTTAAAAAATTTAATTGATGCGTTGAAATAAAAGGATAAATATGGCAAAATACGATTTACACATTCATTCTTCAATTTCAGATGGTGTATTATCTCCTTCTGAAATATTTAGAACTTCAAAAGACCTCAGCCTGGAAACAATTTCTATCACTGATCATAATACAGTGAAAGCATATGAAAAGTTTCAAGAATTAGCTAAACAAAAAAATCTAGACATCATCACCGGCATAGAATTCAATGTCAGCGACTATGTAAATTATCATTTTTTAGGATATGGAATAAAAGATATTAATGGGCTTGAGGCTTATCTAATTAAATATAAAAATTCTAATATCAAACCTTGTCTAGAAACTATTAGACTTCTAAAAATTAATTATAATATTGATTTGTCTGCTGAACAAATAGCAAAAACTTATTCTAATTCTAATATTTTAGATAAAAATTGCATTGCTAAAGCACTCGTTAACGAAGGTTATTGCAGTTCAACTAAAGAAGCATACGAACTTTATATCTGTCTCTTATACACATCTGACGCTGCCGACGATAAGGCTCGTGTA
>URAC01000082.1 GCA_900545735.1 uncultured Bacillota bacterium
TTCTAAATCTTTAAAAGTATTTAAAGATTTATCACACTGACAATCAAATTGTTGTTCCTTATTTTTTTCTATGTAAAAGTCAAATTTGCAAAATTCACAAATTTCTTTTAATTTTTCAGATGTTAACTCAAATTTGTAATTGTTTTTCCATTTATTTAAAACATTCAGCTTTTCGTTCGCAGACAATTTAGATAAAGGATCTTTATGCGATAAAATGTTGCCTTCTATTGAAATTTGATTGTCGCACAACCCAGTCAAGCCCTTTTTTGATTTAAAGATTATAACTGGCGTTTGATTTTTCTTAATCAAACAATATGCTTTTTCAAGAGAAGAATAAATGCTTGAATGACTAGCAGTGCAAAAAATTGGTGTATAACCAAAGCTTTTGAAAAACGATGCCAATTCATTATTTGTCATTTTGGAAAAAGTTGATGGCGAACACATTTTGTATTTGTTTAAATTTATTATCGGCAAAACTTTAGCATTTCGAACGACTTTATTTAATTGCCAACTTGCCATTAATGTTGCAGTTTCACATTCTCCATCACCGATAATGCATGGCAATATATCCAAATTTGATTTTAGACTATAGCCATAAGCAAAAGCCAAACTATATCCTAATTCCCCGCCATCAAAAATCGTTGTAGGATATTCAGGATTTATTTCTGAGCGAATGTTTCCACCAAAATTTTCAATTAACTCCCCTAGCCCTTGAAAATTATTGTTATATTTTTTATCTATCTTTTCCCATATGCCTGTAAGCCATAAGTTAGCGCTTACACTAGAACCAGCATGACCTGTTCCGACTATTATATTTGCTTTTAGATTGTGCCTTTGGAATAATTTAATCAAATGTATATAAAGCAAATTTATTGAAGGGCATGCTCCCCAATGACCAAATGATTTTTCTTTTAAATTAGATAATAAAATTTCACTATCAAAATTAACAAAAGAGTTTAAATAATTTTGTGATAGTGTTATATAATTAGCCAACTTCCAACATTCATCATATAGCTTAAAATTTTTCACTTTTATTTCCTTACGCATTTATATGGCTTATCTTGATATTTAGTATAAAATAAACTACGATAATTTTCCCAAGATAATGGTGATAAATCTCGATTTTTAAACACATTTTCTATTATTTTTCGTGCCTCTAAATAATAATCAAAATCTTTTGCACTTTGGCAGCGGTAATTTTCTTGTTCGCTTGTATAATTTTGATAAATTTGAATGTCTGGGAACTTATTAAAGTGAGGTTCGAATAGTTTTAAATATTTTTCAAAAACATCTAGCTCTTCCAGCCCTAAAATATACATAAATGAAACTTCGAATCCTAAATTTCTCGCATAATCTGCTAAAGCAAGGCTCTTTTCAACGGTTAAACTGGCTTTTTCTTTTCTCATAATAAGTTCGCGGCCTTCAAATTTTTCAGTTGTTATATACAAAGTAAATTCACCGATTTCTTGTTTTATTAAATCAAGATTTTCAAATGTCCTTAACTGTGAGCCTATGTAAGTTATGCGCCCATTAAAACCGCGTTTTTTTAGAACGCGTTTTAGCGTAATAAGATGATTTACAAGTGCTTCTTCTGTTTCAAAACAACCTGTGCAAACTGTAATATTTTGCATTTCCGACAAATCTTTTAATTTATTAGTTTTTATTATGTTGTCAAAATATTTTAATATGGTTTCTTCGCTAGTTAAGCTCTCATCTTCCTCACTTTCAAGCCTGTATGTTCCACAAAACTTACAACCTTTACATTGGCTTCTAAAGTTTGAGTTTAAAGTCATCGCTTTAAAACCATTTCTAAAATAAGTGCTTGTGCAAGTATCTTTTTCTATTTTACTAATTTGGCCAACACATTTATCTGCTAAAAATAATTTTTTATCTACAACTGAAAAAGGCGTTGGATATGTGTTCACGCAAACAGCAAAATAAAATTCATCTTCATAAGTATTCAATGTTAAGTAAAATCTAATTCTATTATCTTCACAATCCATTTGAACACCATATCTATTCAAAGCAATTAACAAAACATCTTCAACTGGAATATTGTATTTTTTTGCTAGACATTCAACATCTTCATAATTTTTAATATTCATATTACTTTCCTTTTACAGTTATTAAATTTTTGCCATTTAATTTACTTTTGTTAAGCAAATAATCTAAATCATTTAAATTCTTGTCGATAGAAACTGAATAATCATAGTTAGCAATTCCAAATGAACACGTGACTTGACAATCATTAAAAATTTTTTTGCCAACTTTTTCACAGCGAGTTTTTAGTTCTTTTAAATCTTGTTGATGAGTTATGATGAGAATTTCATCGCCACCAAAACGAAAAACATGTTCAGTAAATTTAAATTCGTCTAAAAAAATCTCGCCAATCTTGGTCAAAATTTTATCCGCATTAAAACGCCCCCTATCAATATTTAGTTGTTTAAAATTATCAATATCAGCAAAAATTATGGCAAAATTTTCTTTATTTATAATCAATTTGTTTAATTTTGCCATCATAAAATTTTTGCTATAAAATCCTGTCAATTTATCTTTTTCAGCGGCACTTATTAAATCTTTTAAGGCAGTAATATCTTTAAACGCAATTTTATAATTTCCTTGACAAAGATTTTCTTCAGCTAAAAATATTTTATTGCCGCTGTAAAAAATTTTGTCAAAGAATATATCCTGTCTCTTATACACATCTGACGCTGCCGACGATAAGGCTCGTGT
>URAC01000083.1 GCA_900545735.1 uncultured Bacillota bacterium
TCTACACGTGCCTTATCGTCGGCAGCGTCAGATGTGTATAAGAGACAGGTTTACAAAATTGCAGTTTGAATTTCCAATGGAAAATTGCTTGGACTTATTTGCTGGAAGCGGCTCTTTGGGGCTTGAAGCATTATCGCGCGGAGCAGAAAAAGTGTATTTTGTAGACAATAACAAGGCAAATGTCAGAATAGTGGAAAATAATCTTAAAAGTTTTGGCATAAGTTATGATATAAATGCTTTTAACACAACCAAAAATGCAAGTTTGATTTTTAATGATTACGCGGTTGCCTTGAATAGATTTGATATAAAATTTGATTTGATTTTGATAGACCCACCTTATGCAAGTTCATATTATGAAAAGGCTTTGGAAGTTATCAAAGAAAGAAATTTGTTAAAAGATGACGGATTTATTGTTTTGGAACACGACGAAAATAGAAAATTTGAAAATTTGCCTTTTGAAGTGGTCAGTCAAAAGAAATATGGCAGAAAGTGCCTAACTTACTTGCAGAAATAGGTTTTTTGATTGTTTAATATAAACAATAAAAGATGAAAAAGATTGTTTAACTTTAACAAAACGGCATTGTTTAAAACTTACAAATTTGAAAAAAATTGCTTAAAAATATAGACAAAAGCGTTTTTGATGGTGTATAATAAGCTCAGAAAGTAGCAATCTAAAAAAGGAGGATTAAATTTTGGATTTAAGAAACATATATCAACTTCCTTTTGACACAACTCCAGAAATGGACGATTTATGGACTATATTTTCACAATGTCCAATAGAAAGAGGCAAGATTGTAATTTATAACGCTTATTGCCAGGCTAGAGAAAAAGCATTTACGCGTATGCTTAATGCTGAAAAAAATAAAGGTGAAGATAACGGAATGGAAATGTAAAATAGCAAATTATTTGCTATTTTTTTATTTTAATATATAATACTTATATGGCAGAAATTAAAGTTAAAGGCATAGTTTTGGGTGGAATTAATTATAAGGAAAAAGATAAGCTCCTTCATATTTTTACGCTTGAAAAAGGTTTAATTACTTGTAAACTTGTTGGAGTGCTATCGGCAAATGCAAAATTAAAAAGCGTTAAAGAGCCTTTTTGCTTTGCGGAATTTAATTTGAATTATAAGCCTTCAGAAAAAGAAAATATCATATACACTGTCACATCTGCTAATGTAATTGAAAGTTTTTATAGCATTGTGGCTGATATAGAAAAGTTCTATGCAGGTTGTGCGATTTTAGAAATTATCAAAAAAGTTGCTCCTGTGGAAATGGCAAACGAGCCTTTATTTATAGAAAGTTTAAAAGCATTAAAGTGCATTGCTTTTGAAGATATTGACCCAGAAATAGTTTTGACAAAATTTTTGATTTCCATTTTTGAAGCGATGGGCTATGCCTTATCGTTGGATAAATGTGCGATTTGTGGGGACAATTTTGTTGGAAAAAGATATTTTAATTTGGATAGTGGAGAAATTGTTTGCTTTTCTTGCAGAAGTTTTAATTGGCAAGAAATTTCTAATTTGACTCACGCGTGTTTAAGGCTTATTGCTCAAACAGATTATGAAAATTTGCATAATTTAAAATTAAAAAAAGAAGGAATAGAAAACGCACTAGACCTTCTTAAAAGCAATTTTGAAAATAGATTTGAAACATCACTCAGCAGCATTGAGAAATTCCCAAAGCAGTGATGTTGAAGGAACGAGCTCTTTGTCAATAGGTTCAAAATAGTTCAATTTGTCAAGCAAGCCTTTTAAGAGTTTAATTTCTTCTTCGCTTTTGTCATCTGAGTTATTCAAAGTTTTTTGAATAACTTTTTTTGAATAATTTGCATATAAAAGTGGCTCATAGTTGTGAAGCGAGTTAATAACAAAGTCTGCATTTTGTTTAAAAGGCTTGATATATTTGTTTTCGCCTGCCAAAACATTTTTCCACATTCTTATGGTGCAAAGAACATCATATCCACGCGTGTAATAATCGCGAGTTATTCTTCTCAGCATTCTAACATCTTGCGATGTGAGTTTAACTTCATCTTTTAGAGCAAAATTATCATTTAAACTGATATATAACTTCATAAAATAATATTCAGAATTTGAAATTAGTTTAGGATTTAAGGCGTGCAAGCCTTCAAAAATTATGATTGTGCTGTCATCTACAACAATTTCTTCTTTCTTTTTTTCTTGCCTGCCAGTTCTAAAATTAAATATGGGCATATGCGCACATTTTTTGATTAACAAATCATCAATAAACTCATTCAAAAGTTTTAAATCTAACGCTTCAAGGCATTCAAAATCATAAGTGCCATCTGGCAACTTTGGTGTCAATTCTCTAGACACAAAAAAGTTGTCCAAAGATATTGTTACAACTCTCTTTCCTAACATTCCAAAATGCAATGCTAATAAATTGGAAGTAGTCGTTTTGCCGGCAGCGGAAGGCCCAGCAAGCAAAATTATTTTTATTTTTTCATTTTTACAAACTTTTTTACAAATTTCAGCGATTTGATTATTGAAATAGTTTTCGCTTTCCAAAATCAAATCTGAAAGATTTTCTATTGCATCAAAATTTAATTTTTCAATATCAATGTTATTTTTTAAACAACAATTTTCTTCCATTTAGACTCCTAAAATTATTATATCACCTGTCTCTTATACACATCTGACGCTGCCGACGATAAGG
>URAC01000084.1 GCA_900545735.1 uncultured Bacillota bacterium
GAGATCATGCCTAGTCTCGTGGGCTCGGAGATGTGTATAAGAGACAGATTTAATACATTTATTGATTGCTCTGTCAGGAATGCGTCTTGGGGCAACAGATAGTTTAAGCCAATAATAGCCTTCTGTTGGCTTTAAATTGTCTTTTAATAGAAATAGAGTGAAGTAACATTTGTCTTTGCAATATGAATTATACAATCCCCCATATTTGTCTATATCTTTCAAACAGTATTTTTGTGTGTGAGTTAAAATATTACCCTTGTAATATTCCTTCAACTCATTTCCAAAAATTTGTTTTGCTATTCGCAGAGAGTGGGCGTCAATTCTATCAAAAAATCTTTCTTTCATTCCAGGCATTTCAAAATCATCGTCTTCAATAGCATAATCCCATCTGTCTCGTTTTCTTCCAGTGTAAGATGTTTGTGTGAGTAGGTAGTAGGAATTATCTTTTTTGCCAACAAACATTACATAAAGAAATGTATCTTCACAGGGCAAATCTTTTTCCTTTTCAGGATTTGCGATATAAGAATTTTTTGTTTGTTTTCCATTGAATGTTTTATTCTTTTGAACTGTGATAAAACCATTATTTTCAAGCCAACGCAAATCGGTTTGAATAGTTCTTTCGGTTACCGCAAAATGAAAAGCCAAATCTCTAATTGAAATTTTTCTTCCATTTAGATATTTTAAATATCCATAAAGCTTTTCAAGTCGCAAATCTCTTGTATATACACATTTGACTTGTCTTTCAAAATTTTCTTCTTTTGGGTCGTCACCATCATAGTCGACATAATCGCCAAATTCGTTTTTATATCTTTTATCGTAGTCATAATAAAGCCTGACGCCACGCTGACCTTTGAGATATGTTTTGTTTCTTTGCTTTTTAATTTCAAGGTATTCTTTTTTTTCTTCAAGTCGTATTTTGTTAAGCTCTTCTTTCTCTATATACCCATAATCTTCATCGTAAACTTCCATATTTTGATTATAGCATAAGTTATTTTATTTTGCATTAAAAAACTCAACATAAATTTGTTGAGTTTTTTATAATGTATGTTCATCTTCATTTATCTTGTTTTTTTTTGTAGGTTGAGTAGAAATTGATTGGGTTTGAGCTTGTAATCTTTTCTGTTTTTCGGATTTATAATAATCATAATTACCTAAATATGTTGAAATATGCCCATCATGAAATTCAATAGTCCTTTCGGCAAGTTTATTTATAAAATATCTATCATGTGAAACAAAGATAACAGTACCATCAAAATTTTCAACGGCTTTTTCTAACACCTCTTTAGTTGGTATATCGATGTGGTTTGTCGGTTCGTCAAATACAAGACAATTAACATTATTCTGTAAAAGGCTAGCAAGCCTTACTCTAATCCTTTCACCTCCGGATAAATTCTTAACCCTTTTATTGACATCTTCTTTATAAAATTGAAAAGCTGCTAAAACTTGTCTTGCTTTTTGTTCATTTAAAGCTGTTTCTTCTTTAAAATAATCCAATAATGTATGCCCATCGTTATCAAAGTTTATTATTTGGGGCAAATAACCAATTTTAACACTTGGCCCAACTATAACATCGCCAGAGTGCGCCAATTCCTGCTTGCCTAAAAGCGTTTTTACAAATGTTGATTTTCCACTTCCGTTAGCTCCTATAAGAGCAATCCTTTCACCTGCTTTAATTATAATGGAAACATCATCTAATATTTTTCTTCCATCTGGTGCAAACACCGTTAAATTGTCAGTTTCAAATACTCTTTTACTTGATTTTCTATCTTCAATAAAACCAATGTTGATTTTTCGCTGTTCTTGTGGACGTTCAACTCTTCTTGACAAAATACGCTCTAATTGTGTTTGTAATGCATGAGCCCTATTGCATAATGTGGAACTATTTGTTGCCATACCTCTTTCAGAAAAATACTTAATTTGTTCTTGCAGGCGTTTTATAACTAATTGTTGATCTTGATAAGCTGCGAGCTGCTTTTCAAAATCTCTCTCTCGTTCTTCCAAATATCCTGTGTAATTTGTAGAATAAACTTTTGGCTCAATTCCTGAAAGATCTAAAATTTTATTTGACATTCGGTCCAAGAAATACCTATCATGCGAAACAATAACGCTTGCACCTTTAAAACTTTTTATATAGTTTTCCAACCATTCTATTCTTTCTATATCTAAATGGTTTGTAGGTTCATCCAGAAGTAATAAGTCAGGCTTCTGAAGTAATGCCTTCGCAAGTTGCACTAATGTTTTTTCACCACCAGAAAGAGTAGTGTAAGTTTGATATAACATATTGTTATCAATATTCAAACCAGAACACACTGTGCCAATTTTTACATCTATGTCATACCCGCCTATATTTCCAAATTCTTCTATTAGTCTACAATATCTTTCTAATGTTTTATCATACTGTTCTTGAGAATCTGGGTTTGCCATAATATCTTCATATTTTTTTAACAAAACAGATAATTTATTGATCTGTGTAAAAGCATCTTTTATTACATCAATAACCAACCTATCATCAACCTTATCAGAAGATGTTTGATCCAAATAAACAACTGATGCACCTGTCTCTTATACACATCTCCGAGCCCACGAGACTAGGCATGATCTCGT
>URAC01000085.1 GCA_900545735.1 uncultured Bacillota bacterium
CTAGTCTCGTGGGCTCGGAGATGTGTATAAGAGACAGATAATATATTTTTTGAGGTAAATATGGATATTTTTAAAAGTTGGTTAGTTGAAAAATATATTGCTCATCGCGGCTTACACGATGAAGAAAGCCCAGAAAATTCGCTTTCAGCATTTGAAAAAGCAATAGAAAAAGGCTATGTCATTGAACTTGATGTTCAACAAATTGCTGACGGCAATGTAGTTGTTTTTCACGACACATCACTTTCTCGTATGACAGGTCAAGATGGATATCTAAAAAACTTGATTTTAGAAGATTTATCCGCTTGTTATTTGGAGGGAACAAAGGAAACAATTCCTACTTTGCAACAAGTCTTGGATTTAGTTGATGGCAGAACACCAATCATTATTGAAATTAAAAATTCACTTAAAGTTGGAAAGCTTGAAAGCGCAACGCTTGAAATTTTAAAAAATTATAAGGGTCAATTCGCAATTATGAGTTTCAATCCTTATGTGCTTTCTTGGTTTAAGGAAAATGCCCCTGAAATTTTGCGTGGTCAACTTTCCGCATATTTTAAAAAGGACAAGTTATCATTAGTTAAAAAGGTCGTCCTTAAAAAAATGCTTTTAAACAAGGTTGCTCAGCCAAACTTTATCGCTTATGAAGCGGAACACTTGCCAAATAGATATGTTCGCAAGTTTAACAATCTTCCACTACTCGCCTGGACTGTTCGCTCTCAAGAAGAATATATGCGAGTTGTAAAATATTGCGATAATATAATCTTTGAAAATTTCGAACCTAAAATTTAAAAATAAAAAAATCCATCATCTGATGGATTTTTATTATTTTGCAGTTTCAACAAACCTGCTTTCACGAATAACATTAACTTTGATTTGTCCTGGATATTCCATTTCATCTTCAATCTTTCTAGCGATATCTTTCGCCATAAACACAGCCATATCATCGGAAACTTCTTCAGGTTTAACAATAATTCTAACCTCTCTGCCCGCTTGAACTGCAAAAGATTTTTCAACGCCTTTGAAAGAATTTGAAATTTCTTCAAGCTTTTCCAATCTTTTAACATAACTTTCAATAGTTTCGCGTCTTGCACCAGGTCTAGAACTTGAAATAGCATCTGCCACTTGAACAATCACCGCTTCAACGCTTTGGAATTCAACATTAAAGTGATGTGCTTCAATACAGTGGACAACCGCTGGGCTTTCCTTGTATTTTTTAGCAAGTTCAACACCAATTTGAACGTGTGTTCCTTCAATTTCGTGGTCCAAAGCCTTGCCGATATCGTGAAGAAGACCACCGCGTTTTGCAATCTTTTCGTCAGCGCCAAGTTCGCTAGCTAAAAAGCCTGCGATGTATGCTGTTTCCAAACTGTGCTTTAAGCAGTTTTGACCATAACTTGTTCTGTATTTCAACCTTCCCAAAATCTTTACAAGTTCTGGGTGCAAGTTGTAAATTCCTACTTCGCTAACAGCATTTTCCCCTGCTTCTTTGATTTTTGCATCAATATCTTTTTGAGCCTTTTCAACAAGTTCTTCAATTCTTGTTGGGTGAATTCTGCCATCTAAAATTAATTTTTCAAGTGCAGTTCTTGCAACTTCTCTTCTTACAGGGTCAAAACAAGATACAGTAATTGCTTCTGGAGTGTCGTCAACAATCAAATCAACACCAGTTGCTGCTTCAAGAGCACGAATGTTTCTGCCCTCACGGCCAATAATTCTGCCCTTCATTTCATCAGTTGGAAGTGGAACAGTTGTAACTGTGATTTCTGAAGTGTAATCTGTTGCACACTTTTGAATAACTGTTGCTAAAATATCTTGCGCTTTTTTATTGCCTTCATTTTTAGCATTTTCTTCAATTTCTTTAACAGTTTTAGCAGCATCTTTTCTTGCATCTTCAACCATTGAAGAAATCAAAGTTTGTTTTGCCTCTTCTTTTGTCATTCTCGCAACTTTTTCAAGTTCGTTTCTCATAGATGACAAAACATTTTGTTCTTCTTCTTTAAGTTTGTCTATCTCTAAATTTCTAGCATTTAAAGATTCTTTCATTTCATCGATTTGTTCTTGTTTTTTGTCTAATCCAAGTTCTTTTTTCTCAATAAAATCTTCTCTTTGAGACAACCTTTCTTCTTGCTTTTGAAGTTCATTTCTTCTTTCTTTTTGTTCTTGGTCGAACTCAATTCTAAGTTTATGAATTTCTTCTTTAGCTTCTAAAATAGCCTCTTTCTTCGCAGTTTTAGCCTCAGCATAAGCTTCTTCAATAATTTTAACAGCATTTGATTTTGAATTGCCTAATTTCTTTTTTGCAACAAAATAATAAACAACAAATCCAACTGCCAAACCTGCGACAACAGCCGCAACAACGGTTAAAGCAAATGCAACGGTCGAAACTGCACATAAATTCATTATGTCCATAGTTTACTCCGTCAAAATAAATTATAAATTTGTTGAAAAACAAGTTTTCACAAAAAATTAAAATTTTTATAAATTATATCTCAAATTTTTAAATTTATCTTAATA
>URAC01000086.1 GCA_900545735.1 uncultured Bacillota bacterium
CTTATCGTCGGCAGCGTCAGATGTGTATAAGAGACAGATTACATATTTATCTCAAAATTGCAAGAAAATAATTTTTAAGGGATTGAAAAAAAGAACTCTATCTTTCAATTTGATAGGGTTCTTTTCTTATTATTTTGCAAGTTTCAAAAGCCTTTGACTTTTATATGCTTTTATTGATTTCTTATTCCGTTATGGTTAGTGTTCCAATAAAATTATATGCAAATTTATAATTTGTATCACTTACAATTTCAATTTTTGCTTGACCTGTAATAGGTTTTTCAAGGACCAAAGTAAGTGTTCCTGCATGATTCCATTCACTTTCACTTGTAACTGTTATTTTGAAGAATACATTTTCTGTTGTGTTTCCAACTGGCACTCTTGGTTTTACTTGAACAGAAGTTTTTGTTTGTGCACTCAATATAATGTCTAACTCTGTGATTACTTTTTGAGTGATTACAAGTTTGCCACCATTGTTTGTAAAAATAGGTGATTGCGAATAATCAACTTTATAGTTGCTGTTGCTTAAAGTTGCATTTTTGTCATCTTTATGCAGACACAAAAAAAGCATATCTAGGAAAACTCCTAAAATATGCTTTTTTATTATTTCTAATTCTTATTATAAGCTTGTTATTTTGTATTAACTTTTAGTGATATAGAAATCAACACTTTCTTTTCCTGCTTCACTGTCAGCAACTTTTGTTACTGTAACAAAATATAAAACTCCATCAGGTGTTATTACGTTTAGTTGGTATCCGCCTGAAACACCAGATCCATCTTCTCTTTTAAAATTAACCGATTCACTAGTTGTCACATAGCCTGTTCCATTTGTGTTAAAATTTAATTTATAAGTTTTTAGATTTGGAGAAGCTTCTGTAGTAAATACAAGATAAAAACATTCGCCTTTGTTTAGTTGTCTGCTTACAGTGTTGGTATAATTTTTGCCTTCTACAAAGTTAAGTGTTTCAACTTCTGTAAAGGTTTTGTTTGCCAAGATAGGTTTTGCAGTATCTAAATCAGCAAAACTACTATAGTCAAAATATACCTTACAATTACTGTCACCATGTACTAACATATCGGTAAGAGCATTAGATGGCAATCTTAAGGCAACTACTTCTAGAGGTCTTGAATAACCCTCACAAATCATATAGTCACCAACTCTTATTGTTCCGTTGTTAACGCTAGTAACAGTAATGCCAACTTGTCCTGTGGTCGCGTCCCATTCAACATTGCTTTCAGCTGCATCACTTGTTAATGTTGCTACAACGCTGTCATTATAGTGAACTAAAGTAACTTTTGTAATACCTGATGTATATTGTTTAATTTTAAAATTGTTATCGTCAGCTAATAGACTGCTATAATTTATTTCTATTCTTCCAGGATTTTTGTTGCTGTTTGTCTTTAATACTTTGATTGGAACATCAACAGATTGAACTAAACCTTCAGTTACGTTAACAGTTCCTAAATGTATATATTGAACATTGGCATCTTCCATAGCTGTTTTGTTATAAGCAACCTTAAAAGTTACATTTCTAGCAAGTTTAACTTCGTATTTATTGATAACAAACTCTGTTTTTGCAACTTCGCCTTTTAGATAAGTAGCATTTCCTCTGCAGTAGATTCTTACTTCATAAGTTCCTGCATTTGTAGGAGCTGTTGTGGTGTAGGTGCTATCGTTTGCGCCTTTCACTTTGTATTGAATTTCGCAAAGGTCTTTTATTGATGGATCAACTGTGTAATCGCTTGAAGCAACACCTTGTGCGCCGGCATTGTATGTTTTTGCTGAAAGTGTGCCAAATGAGCCTTTTCCAGTCAAACTTCTTACATAGCCACAATCGTTACAATCAACGTCATTTTCATCTGTATATCTATGTGGAATGTTAGGTTCTATTCTTGTTGCATGTTTTTCTGCGCCACAATTAGTTGTGCGTCTGTGTGTTAATTCGCCTTCTGATGTATATTCCCAAATGTGATTTTCTTCGTTTCTTGTCTTCGCTTCGTGTTGAGCGCAAGTTGTTTGTTCCCAATGTTTCGCGCCGTTAGCTTTCCATTCCCAAGTGTGGTCTTGCTCGTTTTGTTTTAATGGGGTTTCGTGTTCGCAAGTTGTTTCTTGCCAATGTTTTGTGTCGCTGGTTTTCCATTCCCAAGTATGAATACCCGAGCCTTCGATTGTTCTATCTTTTTGATATTGACAGATAGAGCAAGTGCCTGTTTCAACTTTGTCGGTGTGGACACCGGCAGGGGTCTTTTCAACCCAAACAAAGTCGTGATCTGCCAAGTCTTGTTTCTCATTGCAATTTTCGTCTTCACAAGCGTGCCAATGATATGTTGCGTCACTTTGCCATTCTGTTGTTGCTTTGTGATTGTGTCCACAAGCCGCAAAGATAAACATCTGTCTCTTATACACATCTCCGAGCCCACGAGACTAGGCATGATCTCGT
>URAC01000087.1 GCA_900545735.1 uncultured Bacillota bacterium
ATGTGTATAAGAGACAGACTATATGTTTTATATCCATTGTTGGCATACTTTTTGCTCTGCCACTTACTATAAATTCTTTTACAAGTGAAAGTCCATTTTATAATCAAGAAAAACAAGAGATTATAAATCACGAATATACAGATGATGAAAATGCCGATTTTGGACAAATTAAGAGTGTTAAAAATTTAGACAAGGAACTTTATACAGGGCCTATTGAACATATTTTTACGCATTGTTTAATTGCTTATCCAAAACTAGCGTTTGACAAAAACAATTCAATGGCAAATGACTATGCAAGAGATTGCATTACTTCAACAGAATTTATCAATCTTTTAAGCGAACTTTATAAAAATAATTACGCATTGATAGATATAAATAAAATCTATTCGAATAAAAATGGACAAATAATAAAAAATGATATTTATGTTCCAAAGGGCAAAAAACCGCTTGTATTTTCTTTTGATGATGTTGTTTATGACCATAATAAAATGAAAAATGGAATGGTAGATAAAATAGTAATTAATGCGAATGGAAAAGTTGTGTCTGAAACTTATGAAAATTGGGCTAATGGAAGCGGAAATTTAGTTCAAAGTTACAACAGTGAATTTATTTCAATATTGGATAAGTTTGTAGAAAAGTATCCAGATTTCAGCATTGATGGAGCAAAAGGGACAATTTGTTTGACAGGCTTTGACGGCGTTTTGGGTTATCGCACTTCTTCAACAAATAAGGAAAATAGAACAAGCGAAATTGAAAAGGCAAAACAAGTTGTTAAAACGCTCAAAGAAAATGGCTGGAGTTTTGCTTGTCACTCTTATGGGCATTATCATATGAACAGAATTAGCGACGAAAAATTTGCCGAAGAATTAAAATTGTGGCAAGAAGAAGTTGAGCCAATTATTGGGAAAACAAAAATTTATGTTTATCCTTATGGCGAATGGCAGCTAAATGACAAAAACAACAATTACACAAATAAACATAAGATGCTTTTAGATGCTGGGTTTGAATTGTTCTGCGGAGTGGGCAGCAAAAACTTCTATGGCTATTTGCCCTATTCAAACACAAACAATAAAACATTGTTTATGGACAGAACACCGATTGATGGATATTCGTTAATGAATAACAAAAGTTATTTAACACGATTATTTGATGTTGAAAATGTAATTGATAAAAATGCGAGAAAAGATTTAACTTAAAAAGCCGCTTTTAAAGCGGCTTTTAATTACTTTTTATTTGCTTCGATATATTTAATAATATCATCAACAGTTTTTAAATTCATTGCATCTTCATCTGGAATTGAAATTCCAAACTCTTCTTCAACAAGCATTAACATTTCGACCATATCAAGAGAGTCAGCACCTAAATCTTCAATTAATTTGGCATTTAGTTGAACTTTGTCCTTAGAAATGTTAAGTTGTGATGCAAGCATTTCAACAACTTTTTCTGAAACCATCTTTGCCTCCAAATAATATTTTACTTGTTAATATTAACATATATTCAAAAGTTTTCAAAGTGATTTTACAAATATTCATTTTTGTGATACTATCTTTATATGGACAAAATTAAAATCTATGACATCTTGAAAAACAAATTTCCAATAGCAAAATGTGAGTTAAATTTTGAAAATAATTATCAACTTATCGTTGCTGTTATTCTTTCAGCCCAATGCACAGATAAAAGAGTTAATATTGTAACACCCAAACTTTTTGAAAAATATCCAACAGTTCAAGACTTAGCAAATGCAGACATTGAAGAATTAAAAGATATTATTCGCAGTTGTGGATTTTATAACAACAAATCAAAAAATCTTATTGCTATGGCAAAAGATGTTACAAATAAATTTGATGGTGAAATCCCATCTAATTATGATGACTTAGTCGCACTTGCTGGCGTTGGCAGAAAAACTGCAAATGTTGTGATGGCGGTCGGATTTGGCAAAGATGCTATCGCTGTTGATACCCACGTTTTTAGAGTATCAAACAGGCTTGGCATAAAGAGCAAAAATCCGTTGGAGTGCGAAAAGCAACTTCAAAAAATTTTCCCAAAAGAAAATTGGTCAGAACTTCACTATCTTTTAGTCCTCTTTGGAAGATATTTTTGTAAAGCAATTAAGCCTAGTTGTGAAAATTGTGAATTGAAAGAATTTTGCGAATTTATCAAAAAAAATCAAAAAAATAAGTAAATTTTGCAAAAAATAGTTGTTTTTTATGATTTTTTTTGTTATTATCATAATTAGAAATTGAAATTTCAATTTCTATGGCTTTGCGAAATTACTTTAGGGCTGTCTCTTATACACATCTGACGCTGCCGACGAT
>URAC01000088.1 GCA_900545735.1 uncultured Bacillota bacterium
AAAAATATTTGCAAAAAATATAATTATTATTTATAATTAATTCAATTAGGAGTAAATTTTGAGCAAAAAAGCAAAAATAACAATTATATGTCTAGCAGTAGCAATCGTCGTAATAGCAGCAGTTGTTATTCCTTTGGCTGTTCTTAAATTCAACTCCCCAACTCAATTAAAAACCCCTGCTCAACCAGAAGTTATTGAAAGCACAGATTTAATCGTTATCAAAACATCACAAATAGAAAATGCAAAAAGATATGTTTTTGAAATCACAATTCCAAATGGCACAACGCAAACGCTTGAAAGCGATAGCAATGTTCTAACTTTAGATTTTTTAAATCAATCATCTACTTTAAAACCATATTTTGATTATGCTGGCGTCTATTCAGTCAAGTGCTACGCAGTTGCAGAAAATGAAAGCGATAACAGTTTAAAATCACCACCTAAAAATTTTACAAGGCAACTAACCTTAAATCAACCTGAACTTGTAAGGAAGAATGGCTCGTTTATTTGGGAAGGAGTTAACCACGCTGATTATTACGAAATTGAAATAACATCTAACAACACATCAAACACAAAAGTTGTTGTTGCAACTCAAACTGCTGATGGCTTGCAAAGCATAACACTAAATAGTTTAATAGAAGAATTTAACTTGCAAGCAAATCAATATTCAATATGTATTCGCGCTTGCAGCGACAACCCATATTACACATCAAGTTATTATTCCAATCAAATCTTATTTACTATTGCATAAAAAAACTCTCTCGAGTGAGAGAGTTTTTTGTTTTTGCAATTAAGCAATCGCTTGAATTTTTTCTGCAAAAGCACTCCAACCTTCAGCCGCTTTATATGTGTCAACGCTTCCAGCTGGAACATAAATTGCTGTAACGTCAGCATTTATCGCATCACTTGTAACAGTTGGTGGATTTGTTGCTTTAATTGTCAATGAAGTTGCGTGACTTAAAGCTTGTGCGCCAATTTCCAAAATAGTTGAAGGTAAAACAAAGTCATATGCACTTTTATAAAATGCTTCTTGCTCAATATATTTTATTCCTTCATTTAAAATTATTTCTGTTGCTTGTGATGCTCCTAAATGATTATCGCTCAAAAATGCTTGAGCGTCAATTCTTTCTATAGTTCCTGCAATAGTAATTTTACTATAAGCAACACTATTTACGTGTTCATCTGCATAAAATGCTTGCCTTCCAATTTCTTTTACTGTTTTATTTGAACCAAATAAACTGGTTGTTGAACATAAAACATTATACTTAAATGTCATTGTTGGATAAGTTGCCATAAATTCTTCATCACTCAATGAAAAAGCGTTGCCAATAAATGCCATTGCATCATTTAGAGATGTCCATTCTTCGCCAGTCTCTTCTATTGTGCAAGGGAATTGAAGTCCCCACATTTTAGGTAAAAACATATATGCGAAATTTTCACTTCCTGTATATCCAGAAAATTTTAATTTAAAATCTCTGCTTCTAACTTTATCTGAACCATTAATTAATAATTCTGTTGATTGAATTTCACCAAACAAAACTCCCACTATAGCTATGCCATTATCAATCGTTCTATATGTTGTAAAATCATCTTCGGAAGTTGGAGCAAAGACTTTTGTTGAATATAAATATCCTGTATATTCAGTACTATCTCCAAAAACTCCTACCGTATATCCAGTAACAGTTCCTTTTGAAGAATAAGCTGTTACTTTAAGTTGAGTGTTTGACAAATAGTCATTTGCAAAGTCTTCTTCACTTAAACCAAAAGTTTGAGTTTCGCCTGATGAATAGTTAAGTGTTATATAATCGACATTCTTTGTGTCGAATCCCAAAACAATTTCTTCATCATAAGGGAATTTAACTTCGCTTAAATCTGTGGTTGTGTCATTGATCGTTACATTCAATGTTTCTTCAACTGGTGTTCCATTGCCTGATGTTACAATGCTTGCATTTTCAGCAGAAACCTTTGAAAAGTCAACTTGTGAAGAAATCTTCCAGCCTTCTGCTGCTGCGTCTGCATCGCCTTGGAGTGTTTCAAGAGTGAGATAAACAACAATCTTGTTGATTGATGTTGTTTCGTCAACAACAAAGCCACCGCCTTCGCCTTCATTTTCTGCTCCAGCGAAGCCTTCGCCTTCAATTATGAATTGTGCGTTTGTATCAAATAGGTCTACAAAACCTGCTGGCGTTGCCTTAGTAAACTTATTTAATGCTGTTCCTGTTGCGTAGTAATAATAGCCATCACCTGCTCCTGAATCTACCCAATCTGAACCAAAAAATGTTGCACTTGTTGTGATTAAATCACTTGCCTTA
>URAC01000089.1 GCA_900545735.1 uncultured Bacillota bacterium
ACCAATTTTTTATAAATTTAAGAAATAATTTAATATAAAAATAAAAAAGGAGTTTAATTGAAACTCCTTTTCAATTTTTGTTAATTATTCAGCTGTTACTGTTACATCAATGTTAAATGGTTGAGATGTTGCTGCAGTCATATCGCCAAGAGCAGTGTTTGCAACAACAAAGATATAGAATGTTGCAGTATCGTCTGCTGCTAAGCCTGCTTTTTGAAGATTTACGCCTGAAGCATTTGCTACTGCACTTAAAGTTGCCATACTTTCACCTGCGTAAACATCAATTTCTGTGTTGCTTTCAGTTGAAGATGTTACATTTACTGTAACTGCACCTGTTGATTTATTTTCAACAGTGATTTTGTAAGCCCAAACATTTTTGCCTTCAGATTGACTGAATAAGATTGGAGTTAATGCTCCTGTTTTTTGGTCTTCAGATTCAGCTTTTGTTAAAATTGCTGAGCCCCAAGTTGGTTCATCTGTTGGAGCAGTTACAACGGCTCCTGTGCCTCCAACTTGTGCTTCATAAGCTGTAACGATCGCTTTTGCTTGACCTGCAGTTGTAACTGTAATTGTGTTGGTGAGTTGAACAGATTGTTGTAGGGCAGCGTAAACTGCTACGCCAATAATGCTCAAGCAAAGCAACATACTGCCAAGCGCAATAAGTAAGCGTCTAACTATTCTACCATTTTGTGTTTTTTCTTTTTCCATAAAATTCTCCTTTTATATTTATTTTTTAAAATTAAGCGACATTTATTAAAATATCGTAATTTTCAATGCTTACTGCAGAAACATCTGCAATATCTTTGTTAAGAGCAACAACTAGATAATAAACTTCTTGAGTTTGTTTAGCAACTGAGCCTGTTAAAGAATATCCGCTGTCTGCTATGAAAGATGCTTCAGATAATGCGCCTTCTTTACCAAAATATATAGAAATTTGCTCGTTAAACTCGTATGCTGTTGGTGTTTCATCTTGATTGTTTATATTGATGGTGATTGTTGAATCTTTATCTGTTGACCTATTGTTAAATTCCATTTTATAAACAACATAAGTGTACATATTGCTGTAACTAAACTGAATGTCTGGGCCGGTTCCAGTTTTGTTATCTTCGTTGTATGGTTTATTAACTGCTTCAGTGTATCCTTCTGCTGGAAGGGCAGTTGATGTTGCGTAAAGCAATCTTTCTTCCGTTGCAGGGCCATTTACCCAAGATACTACGACATCTGTTCTTGTTTGTTGAGAAGAAGAAATCGTAATACTATTAGTAATTTTTGCTGATTGAGATGTTGCAGCGTAAACAGAAACGCCGATTAATAACATACAAAGCACAATGCTAAATAAAGTTGCAAACAACCTCCTTTTAGTTTTAGATTTTGAACTTTTATTCTCCATATTAAACCTCCTTTTTTATTTTTTTAAATATTATTTAGAGAACAAACCAAAGCAAATGATTCTTGACTTACAGTTTTAACGTCAAGTAGTGAAACATTAACGGCAATTACAACATAAAGCGTAACCGAATTTTGGTCTTCTTCATTTGAAAGAGTGCCGCTAATTGAAACATTTTTTGTATCAGATTTTGTCATAACTATATCGCCACTAGCATTTGTGCCTGTGTAGATATCTATTTGATTATTGAAAGAATAATCTGCTGACAAATCTGCATTTTTAGATTGAATTGAGAAATTGATTGTTTCTTGACCCTCATTCAATAGTTCAAACTTATAAACTACATAAGTATAAACATTGGATTTAGTAAAAACTATCTCAGTTGGATTAGTTGTGCCTTCATCGCCAGTTGATAGATTATTTACATTTTTTTCTTTTCTTAAAAGTTCAGTAAATGTGCCAAAAGTTGTTTCGCCGTTATATAGTGGAACTTCTTCTTCGCCAGGCAATAGAGTGCTATTTCCTAAACTTTCTGAAACGACGACTTTAGCTCTTACATCGTTGCTTCCTGTGATTGTAATTTTATTAACAATATTGGAACTTTGCATTGTTGCAGCGTAGACAGATATTGTCATTAATAAAAGGCATAAAATCATGCTAATAATAGCAACGATCATACGCCTTTTCCTTTTGTTGTTTTTATAATCAATGTTTTCTTGATTGTTAAAATTTTCCACTTTTTCCCCCAATTAAGCTTATATTAACATTAATTTTTACATTTTCCAACAAATTTTATATGCTTTTTAAGCATTTTTTTAAAAATTTAATTATTTATTTTTTTTAGCAATAAATTGGCCTTTTTTATTGCTTAAAAAGGCTAATTTATAGAA
>URAC01000090.1 GCA_900545735.1 uncultured Bacillota bacterium
AAAACTAGAAACATTGCCAGCATCATTTAAGGCAAGTGATTTAATCACAACAAGTGCAACATTTTTTGGTTCAGATTGGGTAAAATCTAACGATGGTTATCACTACTACGCAACAGGAACAACACTCAATAAGTTTACAAGCAGCGCGCCAGCAACTTTTGTAGACCTATTTGACACAAACGCACAATTCATAATTGAAGGAGCAGGTTTCACAGGAGCAGAAAATGAAGGCGAAGGTGGCGGCTTTGTTGTTGGTGATACATCAATCAACAAGATTGTTGTATATCTCACCCTTGAAACACTTCAAGGCGATGCAGACGCAGCAGCAGAAGGCTGGGAAATTACTGCTGGTGCAGCAAATGTTGTTTTTGCAGAAGCAACACCAAAACTTGAAACAAGCGTTGGCAAAGTAGAAACAACTGAAAACTTGAACGTTTCAGTTGGTGGAGCAGCAGAAGTTCCACTTAGTGAAGTTGTTTTCCCTTATGACACAACTACAACACTTAAATTCGACTCAAACAATGTTGAATATGTAACACTAACATACTCAAACGGCGAAAGCGAAACATTTACTGAAGCGGCAGCAAATTCAAACACTTATGAAGTTTATGCAGATTCTTCAAAAGGAACTGTAACAGCTTACACTATTGGAACTTGGAGCAGCAGTGAATATAATGATTTTATTTATTCAGATAAAACTGCTTATGAAGACCCAGAGCAAGATATTTTGGTTTATGCTCCAATGGAAGATGGCATTGCATTAACAGGCTATTTTGGAACTGCAACTAGTTTGACAATTCCATCATCGTTAAGAGTTAGAGAAAGAGATTTCAAAATTGTAGTTGAAGGTTATTCAAGTGTAGATGAATTTTACAATACAGCAGGCGCAAAGATGATGAGTATTAAATATCCTTGTACATTTAATAACGGTCAAACATTAAATTCAATGAGAGATTTGTTCAATATATTAGATTCTTTTAATAGTATGACAGATGAGGAATTTATAGCAGCTTATCCAACAATGGAGTTCAAATTTAAAACATTGTGTGTAACAACAAGTATTCTATATTCAAAACAAACTGTTAAAGAGATAGATTACAGTTCGCTTGCTGGTTTATCTATAGAATCAGTCACTATCCCAGGAAATATTGAATTTATTGACTATGGGGCATTTAGTGATTGTGCTAATCTTACAACAGTAGTTATAGAGGAAGGAGTTCAAAGAATAGGTGAAAATGTCTTTTTCAATTGTTCTGCACTAAATTCTATTATTATTCCAAGCAGCGTAACAGAAATTGGTCATTATGCATTTAGTGATTGCAGCAGTTTAGCAACAGTTACAATAGATGCGGCAGCAATTGCTGATGGAACAGGTTTAAATGCTTATAGTTATTTAGTAACAAACGCTTCAACAGTTTATGTAAAAACTGGATTGCCTGTTGGAAGTTATTTAACAGACCCTTTCACAAAACAAGGCTCAAGCGATAAAGCGGGCTATGACATGTACACAAAAAATTAAATAATTAAAAATTAATTGCTTAAAATAAGAATTAATGGAAAGTTTATATCTATTAATTCTTATTTTTTTTATAATTATTTTAATCACTCCACTTGGATTTAGGGGGAAATGTGTTTATAGTTTAAAATCTAATCGTGGGGCAATTTCGATAAAATTATGGGGCATTCGAATAATTTTTTTAAAGGTCAAGGTTAAGGGAAATCAAATTTTGCTTGTTAAAAATCACAAACGCAGCAAGAATGAAATTGCAGTTGGAAAGCCGCAATTAAGATTTTTAAAATTTTTTAATGATGAAATTAAGGACAAAATAAAATTAAGGTCGATAGACGGATATATGCGTATTGGGCTGGATAATCCTTTTTATTCTGCGATGCTTTCGAGCGGGGTGAGTGATGTTGTCTTGGCATTCTTTTCGCGATTGAAAACTGAAAGGCCATCGGCTTCTTATCATTTAACGACGCACACAAGTTTTACGGAAAGCAATTTTGTTTTTGGGTTTAATGTTAGGCTTTCAATATCAATTTTAGATGTTATTTATTCTATTTTAATTGCGATATTAAGAACGCGTACTGATAGACTAATTGAAAGAAAAATTCAATAAAAAATGATTTTTTTATTATTTTTTGCGTATTTTTTTACATTTTTTAAAAAATTCCGGGTATTGGAACTGTCTCTTATACACATCTGACGCTGCCGACGATAAGGCTCGTGTAGA
>URAC01000091.1 GCA_900545735.1 uncultured Bacillota bacterium
CGTGGGCTCGGAGATGTGTATAAGAGACAGTTTTAATTCCGTTATTATATATTTAAACATTCAATAGTTGGTTTAATATTCAGAAATATAGTTGTTAAATGAGATTTATAAAAGAACAGATATATTTGTCGATGTTAAAAATATTGTAAAGAAGATTTTGTTTTAAAAGCGCTTTATGGAACATATCATCTTCATAAATATGGTTGTTATAACCAATGATTATGTAACGCATTTTTTCTTTTATCTGTTCTGATATATAATCTGCAAATTACAATGTGTTTCATTTTATAAAATCACTTTGCTGATAAATTTTAATACCAGAATTATTTAATTTGTATTTTTAACATCGACTGAAAGATAATGTTCTTTTTAATTATTTGTTGAACATTGCTTTCATACGTGTAGTTGCAATAATGAACAAAGAAGTAACACTTTTTTAAAAACTTTTTGAAATGGTCAAAAAATACGCAGAAAAAAACAAGGACTCTGTAATTAAGAGTCCTTGTTTAGTTTAGTTAGCATTTAAAAGGTTAATATGTTAGATGTAGCATTGATTTTTTGTGTTGAAACAACATTTTTCTTAGCATAGTGTGTGCAAGTAACACGATATTGATATCCGCTTGGTACAGAAATGCTTTTTGATAAAATATATTGATGACTGTTGTTGTATAAATCAGAATATGTTTGATAATTGCTCCAAGATGCACCGCTGTTACTTCTTCGTTGTATTGAAACTTTTGTAAATCCACATTTTGAAACTTCTGATGAGCCATAAGTTGCTCCAGCAATTATTAAAGAATTTCCGTTCTTCTTTATTGCAATGGAATGTCTATTAATTAAATCTGAAGACAATGGCATAATTTGATTGTCTGGATTATTAGAAAGAATTTCTTCAAATTCCTCATCTGATAAGACAATATCTTGCCATTCTGCTTCTTCTCCTCCTACTGCTGCAAATGCCACTTGTGGGATTAGTAAAGCGAAAATTAAACATCCTGTTATTATTAAATTAATTATTTTTTTCATATAAATCTCCTGTTCATTCTAATGTTTTGGCAATTTCAACACCTTTATCCAAATCACAATTAAAAACGCTTATTGAATAATCTATATCATTGTCGACATAGCAGATATAAACTTGTTCACTTGAAGAAAATATAAGAACATCCATTCCATTAATAGTAATTTGCTTGGCAGAATCATATTGTTTACCAATTTCACCCTGACCTACAAGCATTTCGCCTATATCAGCACTTTTGTATTTAGTGATACCAATACAGCCTGTGATATTATTATCAAGTTTGAAATCGACGTCCGCTGATAAAGAAGAATCATTCTCTGTAATTCTGATATCTTCTTTTGAATAGTTGTCATTCAAAAAAGCAGCAGGCAATATAATTTTATCAAATCCCGCATTTTCAAGTTCACTAATTAAATTAACATTGTCATTAGAATGATAATTCGCATTTTGATTACCCTCACGCAAATTCATTTTGAAATGGTCACTGAAAAACTGAACGATTTTATCAGATGTTTCATTATAAACATATCGCGCGCTTACTGGTATAGCGATACTTGCAATTATAATGAAAACAGCTGCAATTAAAAATACTTTGCTGAATTTAATTCTTTTTGCATGTGTTTTGGTATTATCTTGATTTTTTTCGCTGTTATTTTCTAAAGTAATAACTTCATCCTGAGTACCAAAATATGCATTATCTAGAACATCCGCACATAAGTCTATCAGTTCAGCATCCATTTCCTCCGGATTTTTATTAAGTTCTTCATCCATAATTCCTTGAATATCTTCAAGTGATAAGGTCATTGATTTGGATTTTAATATTTCTAAAAGTGTTAATCTATCCATAATATCACCTTTCTATATTTTAGGTTGTTTTATAATTTGAAAAGGTAACGCAATTTCAATAATTTTTTTCAAATTTTTTTGCTGACTTTCTTAATTTATTACAAATTCGATAGTGTTTTTGTTTTACTGCTGATTCTGTTGAACCAATTATATTGGCAATTTCCTTCATTTTTAGTCGGTCAAAATATATGTATTTAATTATCAGGTATTCATCTTCTGATAAAAATGAATGTAATTTGTCTCTGATTTCATTGTTATATATTTCTTCAATTTTTGATTCGATACCATTTTCTTCAAATGGTAATTCCTGTCTCTTATACACATCTGACGCTGCCGACGATAAGG
>URAC01000092.1 GCA_900545735.1 uncultured Bacillota bacterium
ATAAAATAAATAAAATAAATAAAATAAATAAAAAAACATCTTAAAAAAGATGTTTTAAATAATTCCCCAAATAAAAGTAAATAAAGTGATTATGCTGCCCAGCAAGATTGTGGCGTAAAAGAACAAGTTGTCCATTTTAGAAGCTTTCATTGCTGGGGACATATAAAAGCCAAGGACTTCATAAGGGATTTCTACTTTAACTGGAGCAAACGGCTTATTTTTTAATGCTTCATTGAATTGAATTATTTCAGGTGTTTCTTCTTGAGCGATATCGCCAAGAGTTTCTTTTCTTATTTCGCTTATAGCCATTTTATTCATATAATTTTGCAATGATTTTTGGGCGTTTATTTTTAAGAATTGTTTGATTAAAAGCAATAACAAATATACAAGCAAAGGAATAAAAACAAGCATAAATAAGAATGTTAAGATGACATTTGATGAAAACAATGCTGTTAAAGTGTTGTTATAGAAAGTTCCAAGCGGCAATTTTCTTGCCATTGAAAATTCCAAATAAACGCTTATTCCGTTGTTCATAAAGTGAATAATCATTGCAGGAATGATGCTTCTAGAAAATAGAGTAACAGTTGCAAGAATTACGCCTGCAATCATCGCGAAGAAAAATTGATTTATATTAAGATGGATTAATCCAAATATAAGGGCGGAATAAAGCACGGCCTTTTTAAACCCTAAAACTTTATAACCTGAAAGAAGCATTCCGCGATGAGCAAATTCTTCACAAAAAGCTGGAAGCACTGCTGTCATAAGCAAACTCAACATCAAATTTGCAATAGTTGGCTCTGCATATACAGTTGAGCCGCCAGAGCCAGTTGAGTAGCCTAATAGTGAAAGAAGAAATGAAATTATAGTTGAGATGACAATGTTTAATATAAAGAGAACAATTCCAATGCCGATTGATAACATAACTTCTTTGAAAGAAATTGTTTTGAAACTGCAATCTTCAAGAGTTTGTCCAATTCTGCGTTTTCTTAAAGCGCTTATAACAAAAAGTGGGAACAAAAGCATAATTCCAATTTGAATTACTGCATTTAAAACATAGCTTGCAGTTTGTCCTATTGATGAAAGAACTCCGCTGCTTGATAAAATTCTTATGCCAACGAACATTATTGCCATTAAGAAATATGTTAAATTAACATTAAATACATCACTTCGATTTTTCACTTAAATACCACCTAATTAAACAAATGTTCCAACACACCAAATTATGATAGATATGATGGCAGAAATTATAAACAAAATTTTTGCTGTTGGATTTAGTTTATCGTTTGTTTTTTCATATAATACTTCTTTTTTCTTGCTTTTTAAAAAAGAAATTAACAAGATTGTTGCTGCTGCAGTTGCTATTGCCATACTTATAGCAAAGATTATATCAAATGCTGACCAAGTTTCAGTTCCTAAAACTGCTGCAAGCGTTTGGCTGTTAGTTACATTAAGGACATAATTTACAATTAAAACCATTGCGTTATTTAAAAAGTGGAATATCATTGATGCAACAAGTGAGCCAGTTTTTATTACAATATATGCAAGCACTGCTCCTAAAATAAATTGATAGATTGTTTGCATAGCGGAACCGTGAGCAACCGCAAATATTGCTGCGGACACGAAAACCGCAGTTGTTGTTCCAAACTGCCTAAGGCCGTTCATTATAATTCCACGATAGATAAGTTCTTCACAGATTGCAGGAATTACCGCTAAAACAAGCAAGTTTATAAACAACCAACCGACATTATTTAATGGAAGAGGCAGGCTTGCGTCTGGGTTATATCCGCATAATTGCATCAAATAGGAAAGCAAATTGATAAAGTAATTAAACCCAAACAAAACAATAACAGCAAGCACGCAAATTATGATTAAATTGCGCCAACCGAATTTAAATTCAATTTTTGCACAAGAAAATGCGCGTTTTTTCCTAAACTTATTAAAAAAGCAAAATAGTGCAAAAAATGTGAGACCGTTTAATGTGTAATAAATTGCGGCAACATAATCTATTTCTAAAAGTTGAACGGGTGTTGTTCCTTGTTTTGTTGCAACAAGCGATAGGACGATGCTTGCGATTAATTGAAAGCATAATGGGACTAAAACTGCAAATAAATAACCCCACCCAGCGTCTTTGTCGTTATATTTAAGTTTATCTATTGTTAATTCTTCTTTCATTTAGTTATATTACTGTCTCTTATACACATCTGACGCTG
>URAC01000093.1 GCA_900545735.1 uncultured Bacillota bacterium
ATCTACACGAGCCTTATCGTCGGCAGCGTCAGATGTGTATAAGAGACAGGGACACCTCTATCTCTGCATTAGAAATTTGAGCAATATCTAACTCACTTATAAATCCAATTTGAAACATTTCACCTTCCAAATTTGGCAAAATGGTTGTCGTTTTGCTTGTTCCATTTACATCATATTCTTGTTCGAATTTATCTGTTCTCACAACAACTTTACAAGGTTGCTTTGCTAGCAAATTAATTTTTTTAATCTTTTTTTGCTTCGCTGGATATCCAAAATTTGAGAAGGCAGAAAACCAAGCCTTTTTTAAATTTGTGGAAAATAACTTTCCATTATTTGCAAGTTGAGCAAGCTTATTTTTATATTCGCCATTGAATGCAAATACAAGTTTATTTGTCTTTCCGTATTCAATCGCACACATTGATTTGATGTCAACCCCTCTCACAATTTCAATAGCTCCTGTTTTCATATCGTATTCCAATAGAGCATTGTTTACAAATCCATCGGAGTAGTTTTCGCAACCAACTGTTTCGGAATCATCAAATGCTAATTTCGCTGCTAAATAATACTTTCCGTTAAAATAGGCGCTGCAACAATTTTCATTGTCGATGCCCTTAAATAATCCTTCAAAAGTCGTGGAAATTTTGCTTGAAGAATAGCCGTTGAAAGAATATAGCCCGTCTTTTGCTAAAAAGATAATCTTATCTCCACATAAGCAAACTGAGTTTGCAAATATCTTCCCACTAGTAACAAATAAATCTGAAATAGCAAAATCGCTTTGCGAACCATAAGCGGATAATTTTGAAACGCCATATTCTTTAAAGATATATACATAATCGTTGAAATTAACAACTTTAATTAACGCACCTTTTTCATCAGACATATCTATATGCTTTGTTTCATTTTCAGTCCAATTTGTTGGGTCTAAATTATCGCTATAAACGAGTTGAGTTCTCTTGCCTGATTGTATCGCAAAAATTCTGTCATAATGTTTGCACATTGATGTAATTTTAGGCGCATCAGACAATAATGAATTTACATTGATTGGATGATAAACAAGCATTCCGTCTGTTTCAGAAGTAACAAGCATCACATCTTCACCATTCAAATTGTAATAGATTGCATTTGGGATCGATGTAAAAGTTACTTCATTTAATATGTCATAAATTATTGGCGCTGAACTAACTAATTCGCAATAAAACAACTTGTCGTCAGCACTGATTAATAAGATGTTGTCCTTTTCCTTTGTTAAAGTGTTGTAATAAGGATATAACCACACCTTATTTATTGCCGTTGGAGTGTTAACAAAAGTTAATGTGTGTTCAGTGGTGGAAGATTCGCTGTTTAACAATTTCAATTCTTCAAAGCCAATTCCAGTTTTTAAAGTACCATTGTTATGCCTGAAATTGTATGAAATTTTAGGCACATCGATTGGCAAGCTCGCTTCATCAACATCGCAATTTACATCTTTAAAAAAGTTTGATATTTTAAGTTTAATAGTTTTAAAATTTTTAAATAAAAGTGGTTTTTTATAAAACATTAAAACCACCTCCTCACTGGTAACTTAATATTGGATTTTTTGCAACTTCTTATAAATAACGCATCTTTAAATCGCTTTTCCCAAATTTGAGCATCTTCGTATAATCCATTTATAAATGAATATTCCATAGCAACACCAAAAGCAAAGGTCTTTTCAGAAACTTTATTAGAAAAAGTTTCCATTGTCGAAGTTAAACTTTCTAAATCACTTGGCAAATATTTATAAACAATTTCCACTTTTTCCACTGCCGTTTCTAAGTAACTAGGAAAACTTCTAAATCTTACTTTTTGACCATTGCAATCTTTTAGACTTATCACTTCCAAAAATTCTTTTTGCAAATTAGAAAACAAAACTTTCCCATCAGTCGTTGTTATGACTTCTTTATTTAAAAGTGGAAAATAGTCAGTTGCGATTTCTTGATAAACTAAATTTAAACATTTTAATAAAAATAAAATTTGTTCTTTTTCGCTGTCTGATAATATCGACATATCGTCAATATCAATTTTGTCGCATAGTTCTTCTTTATTTAAAAAC
>URAC01000094.1 GCA_900545735.1 uncultured Bacillota bacterium
TACGAGGTCATGCCTAGTCTCGTGGGCTCGGAGATGTGTATAAGAGACAGGTCATAGCAGATGCCTTTTTAGATGAGGCATTAAGGCAAGACCCAAACAGTCAAATGGCAGTTGAGTGTGCAATCAAAAACAACAAATTGTTCATTTATGGAGAAGCAACAACAAAAGCAAAAATAAATTATAAGGGCATTGCAAAGCAAATTTTAAAAGATATCGGCTATACAAATAAATTTAAAATAAGAAAAGAATTAAGCCTGCAAAGTCCAGACATTAATCAAGCAGTGGTAAAAAAAGAATTGTGTGCAAACGACCAAGGAATGGTTTATGGCTATGCAACAAACGAAACAAAAGAATATATGCCTTTGCCAATAATAATTGCACATAAGTTAATGCGACAATATGACAAATTTAGAAGAACAACCACTGAATTTTTTGCAGACGCAAAATGTCAAGTTACAGTGGAATACGAAGATAACAAGGCTAGTAGAATAGATACAATTTTAATTTCCGTATCGCATTCAAAACATTTGCAATCAGAACAAATTCAAAAGATTATACAAGAAAATGTTGTTGATGTTGTGTTAAAAGATTATCAAAATTATTTAAACGAAACAAAATATATTATCAATCCTAGCGGCAAGTTCACAATTTGGGGTTCATTTGGAGATAGCGGTTGCGTTGGAAGAAAAATTGTAGTTGACACCTATGGGGGCGTTGGCCCTGTTGGCGGCGGGTGTTTTTCAAGCAAAAATGCCACAAAAGTTGATAGGTCAGGCGCATACTATGCAAGGTATGTTGCAAAGAACATTGTTGCACACAATTTTGCTGAAAAATGCGAAATTCAAGTTTCCTATGCAATTGGTCTAAGCGAGCCAATATCCATCAACATAGAAACTTTTAACACGGAGAATAAGCCTTTGAAAGAAATATATAAATATGTGAAAGAAAACTTCGATTTTAGTCCAGCAAACATAATTAAAGAACTTGACCTGCTTAAACCAATATATAAACAAACCGCTTGCTTTGGACATTTTGGCAGAAATGAATTTCCTTGGGAAAGAATAAAAAATTAAAGTCAATCAACAGTTATTTACAGAATTTCAATAACAATGATTTGAAGCAAAAATAATAAGAAATAAATTAGCGCATTTAGAATAAGTCAAGCTATCTTAGATTTCACATAGAAAAATTAAAACTAGCAAATATATAATTGCTAGTTTTTATTTGTAAATAAATGTATAATTCAAAAAAAGTATGTTATAATGAATAAAAATTTGAATTTTAAAGGAGCAAATATGAAAAACAATAAAATTCCTGAACAAAATAAGACGCTTCAAAAAATTACTTTGGATGCAGTAAA
This sequence comes from uncultured Bacillota bacterium, assembly GCA_900545735.1. Taxonomy (GTDB): domain Bacteria; phylum Bacillota; class Clostridia; order Christensenellales; family UBA1242; genus UMGS687. The sequence continues at coordinate 1,361 of URAC01000094.1, forward strand.
TAGCAATACAGAAGATTTGCTTAGCCATTATTTTTCAATAGACGGAAATACAGCAACTGTTAGATTGGTTTTTGATACATTTTCTGAACTTGTGGACCAAAATTTTGGAGATGACCGTGTGGAGCGACTTAATTCTACACTTTTTGATAAGATTACAGAGGTTTTTGCGCTTATTCCAAGAAAATATTTCATCAACTTAGATGTGTATATAAGAGATTTTGGTGATTATTCCATAGAAGAAGCAGAAAAAATTATAGTGGATAATATAAAACTTCGAATATATTCTTATGAGCTTGAAAGAAAGCGTAAGCTTCGAACAGCCCAAATACTTGCCTTAGGTGGTGCTCTTCTTTTATTAATAAGTTATTTCCTTAATAATTTAACTTTGCCTCAATTAATCTATGATTTAATCAACATAAGTGGCACCTTGCTTGTTTGGGAGTCCGCCAATGTTATGCTTATTGAACGCGGCGCAGATGCCAAACACGCCAAACAACTTGCAAAAAAATTCAAAAAAGTCCGCATTTTACAAGCCAATACAGACAACAACTTTAAAAAAGATTAGACTGTTTTATTGCTGCATACAAAAATATCAAATTATTTGTGCAGCATTTTTTAAGTTGTGTGATGTTATATAAAACCTGTCTCTTATACACATCTCCGAGCCCACGAGACTAGGCATGATC
>URAC01000095.1 GCA_900545735.1 uncultured Bacillota bacterium
ACGAGATCATGCCTAGTCTCGTGGGCTCGGAGATGTGTATAAGAGACAGCCCCAGGACACGTGGACTTTACCTATGAAGTTTCACGCTCTCTTGCTGCCTGCGAAGGGGCAATTTTAATTGTTGATGCTGCTCAAGGCGTAGAAGCGCAAACACTTGCAAACACTTATCTTGCTTTGGACAACAACTTGGAAATCTTGCCGGTTATTAACAAAATTGACCTTCCAAGTGCCGACCCAGAAAGAGTTAAAAAAGAAATAGAAGATGTTATAGGCCTAGATGCAGAGAATGCACCTTTAATTTCTGCGAAAGAAGGAATAAATATCAAAGATGTTTTGGATATGATTGTGGATAAAGTCCCTGCACCAAAAGGCGAAGAAAATGCTCCGCTTAGAGCATTAATCTTTGATAGTCTATATGACAATTTTAAAGGCGCAATTTGCTTTATCAGAATCGTTGATGGAAGCGTTAAAGTTGGCGACAAAATTTTGATGATGGAAACAGAAAAGACTTTTGATGTTACAGAAGTTGGATTTTTTACGCCTCAAATGCAATCGACAGATATTTTGCAAGCGGGAGATGTAGGTTATTTATGTGCAAGCATTAAAAATGTTTCAGAAACAAGAGTGGGCGATACAATAACCGATGCTGTTAATCCAGCGAGTGAGGCATTGCCAGGCTATCAAACAGTTAAACCTGTTGTTTTCAGCGGAATTTTCCTTGTTGATGGTTCAAAGTATGGAGATTTAAAAGATGCGCTTGAAAAGTTAAAACTTAACGATGCATCTTTGACCTTCACGCCTGAAAACTCAATGGCTCTTGGCTTTGGCTTTAGATGCGGCTTCTTGGGACTTTTGCATATGGAAATCATAACAGAACGCCTAGAAAGAGAATTCAATTTGGATTTAATTACAACAGCGCCAGGCGTTTCCTATAATGTGTATAAAACAAATGGCGAAATGCTAGAAATTTCCAACCCTTCAATGTTGCCTAAGCCAACAGATATTGACCATATTGAAGAGCCAATGGTTAAAATTCACGTTTTAACTCCACCTGAATATGTAGGGGCAATTATGGACCTTTGTCAAGACAAACGCGGGCAATATTTAGATATGCAATATTTAGATAAATTTAGAGTTAGAATGGATTACAAATTGCCACTTAACGAGATGATTTATGACTTTTTTGATAGTTTAAAATCAAGAACGCGTGGCTATGCAAGTTTGGATTATGAATTCATAGGATTTGAAACTAGCGAACTTGTTAAATTAGACATCTTATTAAATGGAGAAATTTGCGATGCGTTAAGTTTGATTGTCCATAAAGACAAAGCTTATGCGCGCGGAAGAGCGATTGCAGAAAAATTAAAAGAAGTTATTCCAAGACAACTTTTTGAAATTCCAATTCAAGCATCTATTGGCAATAAAGTTATTGCAAGAGAAACTGTTAAAGCGATGAGAAAAGATGTTTTAGCCAAATGCTATGGCGGCGATATTTCAAGAAAAAGAAAGTTGCTTGAAAAACAAAAAGCAGGCAAGAAAAAGATGCGTCAAATTGGTTCTGTTGAATTGCCAAGCGAAGCGTTTATGTCAATATTAAAGATAGATGAAGATTGATTATGAAACTTGAAGATTATTCAATTTATGTTCATATTCCTTTTTGCAATAGCAAATGTTACTATTGCGATTTTTGCTCGTTTGTTGAAAATGAAAATAATATAAAAAAATATTTTAATTCATTAAAAAATGAAATAAAACAAAATAAAATAAAAAATAAAATAAAAAGTATTTATTTTGGTGGCGGCACTCCATCAAGCGTAAATGAAAAATATATAATAAATATTTTAAAATTAATTTTAAATAATTTTAATGTTGAAAAAAATGCTGAAATAACGATAGAAGCAAATCCAAATTCGTTGTCTATAAAATCGCTACAAGCCTTTTATGATGCGGGATTTAACAGATTAAGCATAGGCGTGCAAACGACCAATAAAAAAAGTTTAAAATATATTG
>URAC01000096.1 GCA_900545735.1 uncultured Bacillota bacterium
TCTACACGAGCCTTATCGTCGGCAGCGTCAGATGTGTATAAGAGACAGCTATGATAGAACAAAAAAATGGCAAAATTGTTATCGTTTCTTCAATATGGGGTCTTAACGGCTCTTCTTGCGAAAGTTTATATTGCGCAAGCAAGGCTGGTCAAATTGGGCTTATGAAATCACTTGCAAAAGAACTTGGACCATCTAACATTAATGTAAATTGTGTTTGCCCAGGGCTAATAGACACAGATATGAACAGCGAACTTTCTGAAGAAGACAAACAGCAAATTATAGAAGAAACGCCGATGAATAGGATTGGAACACCAAGTGATGTAGCAAGCGCTATATACTTCCTCTCATCAGACAACGCTACTTTTATAACTGGCCAAACATTGACGGTTGATGGCGGCTGGATTAATTAGCCCTTTTTCGCTTTTTTGATTCAAAATAACTTTTGACTTCAACAAACATTGTTTGAATGTTGATAATCCCAAACATAACGCAAAGCAATACAAACATAATTGCGCCAAGCGAACAAGAAATTGCCAAATTGAAGAATAACGGCATAAAGTTTGAAAGCAAACTTGTTACAAAATATGTCAATGCCGCAGTTGGCAAAGCAATCAAAGATAATTTTAAAATAGGTTTAAACAAATTTAATTTTAAATTTGTTTTCTTTTTTATCATTCGAATATTTAATAATGATGTAACCGTTACACAAAGCCCCATTCCAAGAACTAATGCGCGTATTCCAATTACAGCAGGCAAGAAAATTATGCAAACGAACATAAAAATTGAGCCTATCAAATAATTTACAAAAGATTTCACTTCAAGCCCTAAAGCATTCAAAATTGATGATGTTATGTTAAGCAAACTGAAAGGCAACATTGTCCAAGCCGCACTTGCAAGCAGTTGTCCGCTTTGCAAATTGTCATAGAAGAATAAGCCAATATTATCCCCTGCGCCTATATATAATGGAATAAGCAAAAATGTTATAATTATGGCAAATAAGATGGACGAAGAAATGCGATTGTTTATATGCTCCGCATCATTTTTCACTATTGCTGTTGAAATGTCTGGAATAAGCACCATTGAAAGAGAGCCAACAAGAGTTACAGGAATAAAGAGCAACGGCATTGTCATTCCTATCGCAATTCCATAAATGCTCATCGCTTGAGCGCTTGTATATCCTGCTGCTATCAATCTTGCAGGAATGATAAGTGCAATAATTGGCTGCACCAAACTGGAAGCAACTCTCACGCCAGTTATAGGCGTTGACGATTTTAAAACTTCCTTATAGATATTGTTTGGCTTTTTGAGTTTTCCACCATATATGAAATATAGCACCATAGCAAGGATAGCGGAAAGCACGCTAGCGATAGTTAAAGACAAGCCTGCGCTTATTGATGGGCTTAAAGATGTTAGTCCAAAAGACAGCAAAAAGACACATATTGCAATCCTTGCAACCTGCTCAAATAGTTCCGTTATGCAATAACAAAAATAGTTCGAATGTCCCCACATTGCCCCGCGAAAAACATTGTATATTGCACTGCACACAATAGCAGGCAACAACACAAGCAAGATTGTGTAGCACCTGTCATCGGCAAAGATTTTTGAAAACAAGCCTTTAAAAATCAACACAAAGGCAATCAAAACAACGGAAGTTATCAGCGAAATGAGAAGCGATGTGGACATCAAACTTCCCTCTGACTTTTTGTCCTGCTGTGCATAATATCTTGCTGTCAATTTTGAAATGACAACAGGCATTCCAGATGAAACAATCGTCAAAAGCACCATAAACACGGAAAGAGAAACTTGATAAAGTCCAAGCGCCTCTGCTCCTAGTGCTCTAGATAAATAAATTCTAAATATAAATCCAAGCGCTCGCGTAATAATTGAAAATATGGTTATATACGCAACTGTTTTAAAAAGTGATTTCAAAATTTCCTCTCTTTTAAATATATTAAGAAAATTTTTTGATTATCACTTAGAATTTAATATTTGAAATTTTTTAATAT